>DATBND010000431.1:0-7874 GCA_036554505.1 Actinomycetota bacterium
GTCCTCGTCCAGGTCCATCACGTCAACCCGCCCTGGGCGCCGCCACCAGATAGTCGTGCGTCCGTCCACGACGAAGGGGGCATTTCCCTCATAGATATGCAGGACCCCCCCCGGCTCCCACTCAATACCCGTATGGCGGACAGTATTTAGACTTAGTCGGGCAGTCGAGATGCCACGAGACCGCAGATATGCCTCGACACAATCGCCATGTTCGTCGTCCGGCTTCGCGACGATCAAGACGTTGTGGTCGCCAGTGCTTTCTCTCCGTGGCATCGGCAAATTGCCGCTGTCAGGACCTAACCTTGTCTTGGGTAGCGTCCAGCAGAGGTCGCCCACTAGGGAACTCACTCTTGACTGCATCCCTCCCCCGCGCGGTCCTCGGCCCCGGGGGCCGGCCCGCGCGAGTTCGGTCAGCCCGCGTAAGTGTTATCGGACCCTCTGGTCGACGAGAACGACTGGCCTCATTGCGGGCCTCCGTTATCGGCCTTGGGTCCCGCGCATTCTCCTCTCTCGACCTCGTGGCGGGGCCTGGCCTGCGCACGGCTTCAGAGCCGGGATTCTCCTGAACGTCAATTAGAAATCCCAGAAGAGTTCTCCTGACGGACGACCTTGAAACCTGCATTTACCCTCCAGATAACACCTTGTCTAGACTTTAGTCGAGGACTATTAGAAGGTACACCTCGCTACACGCGTCCCTACTCCGCCAGTATGTCGCTCGCCTTCATGGCAAGCCACACCTCCAGCTGATCCTCGGTCGACGACAGGTCGCGGCCCAAGAGCTCCTCGGCCTGGCGGATGCGGTAACGCAACGTGTGCCGGTGCACGCCGAGCACGTCGGCCCCGGGCTCCCAACGCCCGCCCGCCTCGACGAACGCTCGCACCGACGGAACGAGCTCGGACGAGCGTTCCTCGTCGCGATCGAGCAACGGCCCCAACACGGCTCGCACGAACCCTTCGAGCACCGGTCGGGGCTGTGAGCCGAGCAGCAAGCCGTAGGAGCCGAGATCGCGCGGCGAGGCCACCTCTACTCCGGGAGCGGCACGCAGCGCGAACAGGGCGGTCAGATACGACTGACGGATCGAGTCCATCGCGACCGCGTCGCCGACGCCGATCCGGATGCCGGCGTCCCCGACGCCCGCGCTCAGCTCGGCGACCACGTCGTGCGCCACCTCTAGCGGCGAAGGGTGAGCCATGACCGCTGCGACGCGCCCGGCGACCACCGTCGTGCGCACCCCGCTCGCGCGCGCGCCGAGCGAGCTGTCCGCCGCCCATGCGAGCTCGTCGAGCGCGACGGCGTCGTGCTCCGAAGGCCCCTCGATGACGAGGGCCGCGAGCGGAGCTCCCTTCGAGAACCCCGCCAGCTCCAATCGTCGTTCGAGCTCCGCGCCGCTCAGCCTTCCCGCGAAGGCCTCGTTCAGCATGTCCCCCGCAACGCGCCGCTCCGCCTCGATCACCGCGCGCCGCGACGCGAGCAAGAGCCCGAGCACGGTCACGGCGTGATGGACCACGAGGCGCTCGCGCGCGTAGAGGCGGTGCTCCCGACCGAAGACGAGAACGCCTTCGTGACGCTTGCCGGACATGACCGCCATACCCGCGCTGGTGCCGTGGGGGCCGACGTCCGACGTCGTCCGGGCCCCCGTGCCGTTGCGAAGGCCATCGGGAAGCCGTTCCCAGACGTTCTTGGGGTCGAGCTCGCCCGCGCGTGTCGACGCCAGCACGCTCCCTCTCGAATCGAACAGGATCGCCCATCCACCGGCCAGCGACACGACCTCGTCGAGGACGTCGGCCGGTCCCGCGCCGTCCGCGACGAGCGCCGCCAAACCCTCGTGCACCTCGACCGACATCTGCGCGTCCTTGACGCGATCGTCGGTCAGCCGGGACGAGATCGCTTCCGCGATCGCGAGGAACGGCACGGGATACGGCACTTCGAGCACGGGGAAGCCCTCGCGATCCGCGGCCTTCACGATCGCGGCAGGGACCTCGTCGAAATCGAACCCGACGCCGAAGCCCAGGCCCGCGAGCCCCGCTTGCACGAGACGTCGTATGTACGCTCGTTGCAGCGCGGGCGACCCCTTCAGCCCCATGCCGGTCGTGAGAAGGAGCTCTCCGCCGGAGAGCCACGGGGTCGGGTCCTGCAACTCGGAGGTGTGGGCCCACCGGATGGAGCGGTCGAGACCCTCCTTCCCCGCGACGACGCCGAGGCCAAGCCCCGGCAGATTGAGAAGGTCCCTGATCGTGACTCCCACTGCGCCACAGTGTACAAACGCCCCATTCGAGCTATTCCTCGCTGAACTTCTCGGGCGCGGACCCCGGTGCTAGCTTGCTTCAGTGACGAGCCCCGGCGGAGCGATCCCAGGTCCGCCTTCCACCGAATTGTCGAAACGGCGCGACGAGGCGATCCCTCGGGCGGTGTTCAACACGGCTCCGATCTTCGTGGACTCCGGGCATGGCGCGGCGGTGGTCGACGTCGACGGCAACCGATTCATCGACCTCGCCGGAGGTCTCGGGGTGTTGAACGTCGGGCGCGCCAACCCGCGCGTGATCCAGGCGGTGCACGACCAGGCCGACAAGTTCCTCCACGAGTGCTTCCACGTGGCCATGTACGAGGGCTACGTCGAGCTGGCCGAGGCGCTCAACCGGATCGTTCCGGCGCCCGAGCCGAAGAAGACGATGCTCGCGAACTCGGGGGCCGAGGCGGTCGAGAACGCCGTCAAGATCGCGCGCTACGCCACCGGACGCGACGCCGTCGTGACGTTCAGCAACGGGTTCCACGGCCGCACGCTGATGGGCATGACGTTGACCGCGAAGGAGATGCCCTACAAGCATGGCTTCGGGCCGTTCGCGCCCGAGGTCTATCGCGTCCCGTTCGCGTACTGCTACCGCTGTCCCTTCGGGCTCGAGCATCCGTCGTGCGGCATCGCGTGCGCCGACTACGCGGCGAACGTCATCGACTCGGAGATCGGGGCGTCGAACGTCGCATGCATGGTGATCGAGCCCGTGCAAGGCGAGGGCGGCTTCGTGGTGGCACCGGACGACTTCCTGCCCGCGCTGCGCGCGGTGTGCTCCGAACGGGACATCCTTCTAGTCGACGACGAGATCCAGACGGGCATGGGCCGGACGGGAAAGCTGTTCGCGACGGAGCATTACGGCGTGACGCCGGACATCGTCACGACGGCGAAATCGCTGGGGGCCGGGCTCCCGATCTCGGGCATCACCGGCGCCGCCGAGGTCATGGACGCGCCGCACGTCGGCGGTCTCGGGGGAACGTTCGGCGGGAACCCCGTGGCGTGCGCGGCGGCGCTCGCCGTAATCGCCGAGCTCACCGAGACCGACCTGCTCGAGCGCGCCACGCGCCAGGGCGAGACGATCCGAAGACGGCTCGATCCATTGCAGGACGCGCTTGGCCTCGTGGGCGAAGTCCGCGGGCTGGGCCCGATGGTCGGGCTCGAGCTCGTGGTCGACGAGCAGACGCGCGAGCCCGCCAAGCTCCAAGCTGCCGCGGTCGTCAAGCGTTGTCACGACAATGGCGTGCTGATCCTCAAGACCGGCACCTACGACAACGTCATCCGGCTGCTGGCGCCGCTCGTGATCGGCGACGACGACCTGCACGCGGCTTTGGACGTGCTGGTCGAGGCCCTGGAATGGGCGAACGCGAGCGTTCGGTGAGGCCGGCTACATGCTGATCGGCAACGACCTCGTCACCGGATGGGGCGAGCCGATCGCCGTCGTCAACCCCGCGACCGAGGACGTGATCTCGGAGGTCGCTTCGGCCACCGACGAGCAGGTCGACGCCGCGATCGGGGCCGCGCGCGGCGCGTTCCGCGCATGGCGCAAGACCCCTGCGGCGGAACGCGGCGAGATGCTCCACGCGCTGTCCGCCTTCATCGGCGAGCGGTCCGAGTCGCTCGCGGTCACTTTGACGAAAGAGGGCGGCAAGCCGCTCGTGGAGAATCGCGACGAGATGGGCTGGAGCGCCGCGTGCCTCGACTTCTACGCGGAGCTAGGCCGGACCGAACGCGGGCGCGTGGTCCCCTCCGGCGAGGAGGGACAGCTCAACCTCGTGATCAAGGAGCCCTACGGGGTCGTCGCTGCAATCGTGCCGTGGAACTACCCGATCCTGTTGTTGATGTGGAAGCTGGCCCCCGCACTCGCGGCCGGCAACACGGTCGTCCTCAAGCCATCGCCCTACACGCCGTTGTCCACGCTCGAGCTGTGCGAGGGGTTCGCGAAGATCTTTCCGCCGGGCGTCGTCAACGTCGTGACGGGAGGAGCATCAACCGGCGCCGCGCTCACTCACTCGAAGGACGTCGCGCTCGTCGCCTTCACCGGGTCGGTCGAGACCGGCAAGGCGGTCATGCGCGCCGCCGCTGAAGACGTCAAGAAGGTGCACCTCGAGCTTGGCGGTAAGGACGCATTCATCGTCTGCGACGACGTCGATCTCGACGTGGCGACGAGGGGCTCCGTATGGGCGGCTTACCTCAACTCAGGGCAGGTGTGCACCTCGGCCGAACGCTTCTACGTAATGGACACGATCTACGACGACTTCGTCGAGGGATTCGTCGAGCGAACGAAGGAGCTCGTCGTCGGCGATCCGATGGAGGAGTCGACCGACCTCGGCCCCCTCGTGCGCGCAGTCCAACGCGAGAAAGTGGAGGCACAGCTCGCCGCGGCGACGTCCGCCGGCGCGCGCGTCCTACATGGGGGCGATCGGGGCGGCTTCGATCGAGGGTTCTGGCTCACCCCAGCGGTGGTGGTGGACGTCGACGAGCGCATGGACCTCTTCTCGAAGGAGACCTTCGGGCCGGTTGCCCCCATCGCGCGCGTGTCCTCGCTGGATGAAGCGATCGAGCGTGCGAATTCCAGCGAGCTCGGCCTCGGGGCAAACGTCTACACCCGCCGTCTGGACTACATGCTCCAGGCGATGGAGGAGCTCGAGGCGGGGACCGTGTGGTTCAACGACCCACTCACCGACAACGAGGCGGCGCCGTTCGGCGGGATGAAGGCGTCGGGCATCGGGCGCGAGCTCGGGGCCGAGGGCCTCGACGACTTCCGGCAGGCCAAGCACGTCCATATCGACACGAAGATGGACCACAAAGCGTGGTGGTATCCGTACTCTGAATACGTGAAGCACCAAGCAGAGCACGGCACCGCCCCCGGCTAAGCAAAGGTCCAGATGCCAGACGTCAGGCTCGAGTCGGTCTCGAAGGTCTTCAAGGAGACGGTTGCCGTCGACGACCTCACCCTGGAGATCGTCGAGGGCGAGTTCTTCTCGTTGCTGGGCCCGTCGGGGTGCGGCAAGACGACGACGCTTCGGATGATCGGCGGGTTCGAGGAGCCGACCACCGGCGCCATCTACCTCGGCGATCGCAACGTCGCCGGTCTCCCGCCCTACCGGCGCGACGTGAACACGGTCTTCCAGTCGTACGCGCTCTTCCCGCACCTTTCGGTGTTCGAGAACGTCGCGTTCGGCCTCCGGCGCAAGAAGGTCGGCAAGGCCGAGGTCGAGACGCGCGTCAAGGACGCGCTGGTGCTCGTCGACCTTCCTGGATACGGAGAGCGCAAGCCCGCGCAGCTTTCCGGTGGTCAGCAGCAACGCGTCGCCCTGGCGCGGGCCCTCGTCAACCGGCCCGAGGTGTTGTTGCTGGACGAGCCGCTCGGCGCGCTCGACCTCAAGCTCCGCAAGCAGATGCAGCTCGAGCTCAAGCGCATCCAGGAGGAGATCGGCATCACGTTCATCTACGTGACGCACGACCAGGAAGAGGCCATGACGATGTCCGACCGCCTCGCCGTCATGCGCGCCGGTCGCATCGAGCAGATCGGCGCTCCGGAGGAGACGTACGAGCGCCCGGCGACGGAGTTCGTCGCCTCGTTCCTCGGCGCGTCGAACCTCATCCAGGCGGCCCGTGCGGAGACTTCGGGCACGGTCACCCTCGCCGACGGAACCGCCGTCAAGGTGCCGGCCGAACGACTCGAATCCGCCGGCGCACATCTCAAGATCGGAGTTCGCCCGGAGAAGATCCTGATCGCGCGCAACGGCTCCGCCGGCGCGGACTGGAACACCCTCGAAGGGCGCCTGGTCGTGCGAACGTTCGTCGGGGTCAGCAACCAATACACGGTGGAAGGCCCCGCAGGCGAGACCCTCACCGTCTACGAGCAGAACGTCGGCGACGCCGACGCCCCCTCCGCCGGAGAGCGCGTTCGTCTGGCCTGGCGGCCCGAGCACACTTTCGTAGTGACCGCGGCAGATCGACCACGTACAGAGGAGGCACTCACGCGATGACCGACCAACGGCGACCGATCGACCTGCCGCTCTACCGAGGCATGACGCAACGACGGATCTCGCGCCGGGACGCGCTTCGTTATGCCGGGGCGGGCGCGGGGGCGCTGAGCCTCGCGAGCCTCCTTGCGGCGTGCGCGGTGGAAGGCGAGCAACGAGAGCCGACCGAAAGCTCGAGCGTGTGGGACGACGCGGAGAAGGCCGGGATGTTCGACTTCGCCAACTGGCCGCTCTACATCGACATCGAGCGAAAGGACGGCAAGACGACGTATCCGTCGTTGGAGAAATTCACCGCCGACACGGGGATCGAGGTCAACTACAAGACGCCGATCAACGACAACGCCCCGTTCTTCGCCTCGATCCAGCCGTCGCTCGCGGCCGGCCAGGACACGGGGTGGGACCTGATGGTGCTCACGAACGGCCAGACGCTCGACAAGCTCATCCGGCTGAACTATCTGACTCCGCTCGAGCACTCGCTGCTTCCCAACTTTGCGCAGTACGCGGGCGACATCTACAAGGACCCCTCTTACGACCCGGGCAACGAGTTCACGATCCCGTGGCAGTCCGGAATCACAGGCATCGGATACAACCGCGAGCTCGTCGATCGGGAGATCACGAGCTTCCAGGACCTGCTGGATCCCGCGTTCAAGGGAAAGGTGGGGATGTTCGGCGACAGCCTCGACCTTCCGAACTTCGCCATGGTCGGCTTGGGCATCAACCCCGAGACGTCGACGCCCGACGACTGGCGCGAGGCCGCGGACATGCTCATCAAGCAGCGTGACGACGGCATCGTGCGGCAGTACTACACGCAGGACTACATCAAGCACCTACAGGCCGGCGACGTGTGGCTGACGATGGTGTGGTCGGGCGACGTGTTCCAGGCCCAGGCATCCGGCTCGCCCGAGCTGGAGTTCGTCGTCCCCGAGGAGGGCGGGGTCATCTGGACCGACAACATGTGCATCCCCGCGAAGGCACAGCACCCGCTCGACGCGATCACCTACATGGACTACGTCTACCAACCCGAGATCGCAGCGATGATCACCGAGTGGGTGAACTACATAACCCCGGTTCCGGAGTGCCAGACCGTCATCCAGCACCACGCGCACGAGGTCACAGGTGCCGACCGGAGGTATCTCGAGGGCGTCGCCAACAGCCCGCTGGTGTTCCCGACGCCGGAGATCTACGAGCGCACCTACTCCTACCGCGTCCTGACGCCCGACGAAGAGGAAGAGTGGAACTCGATCTTCCAGCCGATCTACCAAACCTGATTCGGACAGAGGTGCGCGCATGAGTACGGCGGCTCCGCCAGTCGTGCGGCCGCGGCCCGGGCGGCTCCGGCGCGCCCTCGCGCCGTACGCGCTGATCTTCCCGGGCGGGCTGTGGCTCGCGATCTTCTTCATCGTGCCCGCGCTCGTGATGCTCTCGGTGTCGCTCCAGACCGGGAACCTCGAGGAGGGATTTCGTCAGACGTTCAGCTTCTCGACCTACACCGACGCGTTCGCACGCTTCGACACGCAGATCATTCGCTCGGTCACCTACGGATCCCTGGCGACCGTGTCGGCCTTGCTGATCTCCTACCCGCTCGCGTACTGGATCG
>DATBND010000435.1:0-4131 GCA_036554505.1 Actinomycetota bacterium
TCGAACGACGAGCCGTAGCCCACGCTGGTCGGCACCGCTACCACCGGAGCCGGGGAGATCCCCCCGACGAGGCTGGCCAACGCTCCCTCCATGCCGGCCACCACGATCACGACATCGGCCTCGTACAAGAGGTCCTGATAGGTGAGCAGCCGGTGCAGTCCGGCGACGCCGACGTCGGTCAGCGACTCGACGCGCGCGCCCAGCGTCTCGGCCACGACCGTGGCCTCGGCCGCCACCGGCAGGTCGGACGTGCCGGCACTGACCACGGCGACGAGGCCGAGGTCCTGCTCAGGGGCTTCGCTCGCGCGCAGGACGACGATCCGAGCGAGATCGTGCCGGGACGCGTCGGGGAACTCTGTGGCGAGCAGGTCGGCGGTCTCCGTCGGGACGCGCGTGGCGAGCACCGGGCCCGACGTCGCCTCCAGCAACCGGTGCACTATGGCGACGACTTGGTCGGCCGTCTTGGACTCGGCATAGATGGCCTCGGCGAATCCCTGGCGGAGCTCCCGGTGCGTGTCGGGGCGCGCGAAATTGATGTCGTCGAAGGGAAGCCGCCGGAGCAGCCGTACGGCTTCGTCGACCGAGACGGTGCCGTCCCTGACGCCGTTGAGCAGGTCTTTTGCCTGATCGGAGCGCATAGGGCCAGTGTAGGATTTCCTGCCGTGCCGGACTTCACCAACGATCAGCTGACCCTGATCCTCCTCGTCGTGGCGATCCTCGCGGTGATCGCGTTTCTGTTCGTGCTCATCCTGGCGCTGCGCGTGCGCAAGCTGCGCCGTGAGTACGCGATCCTGCGCGGCGAGGGCTCCGAGAAGGACATCGTCGCCGCCACCGGACGCGCGATGCGCCAGATCGAAGCGATCGACCGCCGCGTCGACGGCGTCGTCAAATCGCAAGACCGTCAAGCCGCGATGGGCCGACTTGCGCTACAGAAGTTCGGGATCGTGCGCTACGACGCGTTCGAGGAGATGGGGGGCCGGCTCTCGTTCTCGTGCGCGTTCCTAGACGACCACGGCGACGGGGTCGTCTTCACGTCGATCAACGGACGGACCGAGACGCGCACGTACGCCAAGCCGGTGAACGCGCTCGCGTCGGAGTACAACCTGTCGGACGAAGAGCGCTCGGCGATAGCGGCCGCGGCGGCCGGCACGGAGCGCACCGAGACGGCCGCTCCCGTCTCTCGCTAGTCCTTCGATGATCGACCTGAAGCTCCTGCGCGACGACTTGGCCGCGGTCCGAGCCGCGTACGAGCGCCGCGGCGGCGTCGAGGATCTGGACAAGGTGGTCGAGCTCGACTCCGATCGGCGAGCGCTGCTGTCCGAGGTCGAGTCTCTGCGGGCGGAGCAGAACAAGGCGTCCAAGGCGATCGGCCAGGCGGCCCCCGAGGATCGTCCGGCTGCCATCGCCGCGGCAAAGGAGATGTCCGACCGGCTGGCCGCGCTCGAGCCCGAGCTCGACGCCGCGACCGCGCGGCTGGAGGAGGCGGCGTCGTTCCTTCCCAACCTCCCGCACGAGTCCGTGCCTCCGGGAGTGTCCGAGGACCAGAACGTCGTCGAGCGCACGTGGGGCGAGAAGCCCGAGCTCGACTTCGAGCCGCGCGAGCACGTCGAGCTCGGCGAGATGCTCGGCATCTTCGATTCGGAGCGCGGTGCGAAGACCTCCGGGAGCCGGTTCGTCTACCTCACCGGCCCGGGTGTGATCCTCGAGCTCGCGCTCGTGCGTTTCGCCATCGACTTCCTGTCCGAGCGCGGCTTCGTTCCGGTCGTGCCGCCGGTGCTCGTGCGCCGTCACGCGATGTACGGAACGGGTTTCTTTCCCGCCGACGAGCACGAGTTCTACTCGGTCGAATCGGACGAGTTGTTTCTGACCGGCACGTCCGAGGTCGCGATCGCGGCGATGCACTCCGACGAGATCCTTGGCGAGGACGCGCTCCCGCTTCGTTATGCGGGCTACTCCCCGTGCTTCCGGCGCGAGGCCGGGTCCTACGGAAAGGATACGAAGGGGCTGATCCGCGTTCACCAGTTCGACAAGGTCGAGCAGTTCTCGTTTGCGCACCCGGGTGACTCGTGGGACGAGTACGCGGCGATCCGGACGAACCAGGAGAAGATCCTTCAGGCGCTAGAGATCCCGTATCGGGTGCTGGTGATGTGTGCCGGCGACCTCGGCGGCTCGGCCGCGAAGAAGGTGGACAACGAGGCGTGGCTCCCGGGGGCCAAGCGCTATCTCGAGCTGACCTCGGCGACGAACGCGACCGACTACCAGGCCCGCCGGCTCGGGGTGCGCTTCCGGAGCAAGGGCGGGACGCGCCTTGTGCACACGTTGAACGGGACCGCGTGCGCGGTCGGCCGGACGATCGTCGCCTTGCTCGAGAACCACCAGCGCGCCGACGGCAGCGTCGTCATCCCGGACGCGCTGCGGCCGTACACGGGGTTCGCGGAGCTCGAGCCGCAGGCCTGAGAGGCCACTAATTCACCCGTTCGGCTGAAGGAGTCCGAATCGGCCGGCCAGAAAGACCTTCACGTCAGCACTCTTCTGATGAAGGAGTTCGCAATGAAGCGTCGCGCCTCGCTGTTGATCGTGAGCCTTCTGGCCGTCTCGGCATTCCAGCTGTCCGCCGCTCCCGCGGCGTCTGCCTGTGCCGACCCCCACTGTCCGTGGTCGCCGGTGACCTATCCCGTGAGGCTTCTCTGCCGGGACCTGGCTCCGGACCTTTGCCCGCTCTAAAAGGCTAGGCGGGATTCGGCTCTGCGTCCCTCGATTCGACGAGAGGCGCAGGGCCGTTTCTATTGCAGCCGCCGTGCGGGCGGCTACCTCGTCAGCACTTGCCTACTGGTGTGGCCGTCACCGAGTGGCGCGTTCCCCGCTCGTCGAGCAACAGCGGGATGAGCGGCTCCGCAACCTGGGCCATCGAGACGTAGGACTTCGACGCGCGTATGCCGAGAAGCGGCAGCGTCTTCTTCAGTTGAGAGAGCTGCGCCTTCGAGAGCTTGTAGCCGCACGGCGGCGGATCCACGATCTGCTCTTGGGTCGGCTCGGCGTTGTCGGCGCCCCCGAAGTACACGGGCTCGTTCCGAAGCTTTCCCTCCTTGATCGCACGCGCACGCGCGGCGCGCGTGATCCTGGCGACCTCGGTCCCGCGCTCGCGCATGAACCGGAGCACGGCGTCGATGGCGACCGTGTGTGACGCGACGCGACGCAACTGGACGGCCGGCGTATCCATCTCGGACGGGCCATTACGGACGTCGCTGTCCACGCGCGTCTCCACGAGGATGCCGAGCGAGTGTCGAAGGCCCATCGCGTTGCGGGCGATTCCTTCGTCGGCATCTCCCGCCGACTGGTGGACGTCCTGGTCCCCGGCCTCGTACTGGCCGTACTCGTCGGTCGTGTAGCCGGCGGCCTCCTCGTCGACGGTGATGTAGTCGAGGGCGAGCTCCTTGGCCTGGTCGTGGACCGCCGTGTCCATGTTCAGGTTGCGCGGCCACAGGACGAGGACCTCGTCGTCGTAGGCGACGGGGATCGACGGGCCGTACTCGTGCAGGTCGACGACGGCCTCTGGCTGCCAGTCGCGGACCACCTTGGCCATCGACCGTCCTTCGGCGGTCTCGAGGTTCAGATGGTCGCGGTTGATGTCGACGCCGTCCGAGTTCTCCCGGATGTTCGCCTCGCGACCGTCGGGGTTCGCGGACGGTACGAACAGGATCGTTTGAGACTTGAGCTGTGCGATGAGCTCCGCGTCGTCCGTGAACGCGAGATCGCGTAACCTCACGAGGCATGCCTCGCGTCCGGCGGGCTCGTTGCCGTGCTGGGTGCAGACGAACAACGTCGTCGGCCGGCGGAGGGTTTGCTTGCGCGTCGCCGGCTTCGGGAACCCGATGCGGACGAGGTGCAGCGGCTTGCCGCCCTTCGTCTTCCCGATGACGCTCATCTGGACGCGGTCCGACGCGGCGTCGACCTTCTTCAGGAAAGCGACCTCGCCCGTGTGCGTGGTCCAGTTGGCTCCCTCGGAGGCCTCGAACTCTGTTTGCGGAGGCGCCTGCGCGCCGGCCGGGGCCAGCGCCCCTGCCAGCATCAGAAGTCCGACCAGTCCCACCACAGCCCGCTTGATCAGCACGTTGCCCTCCTTGAACGCCG
>DATBND010000437.1:0-9801 GCA_036554505.1 Actinomycetota bacterium
AAGCGATGTTGCGCGGCTTCGCGCGGGCGCCGTGGCTTCGCACGGTCACTCCGAGCCGCGGGCTGCGAGTGGCGTCCGCGCCCCAGGCGCGCCGGCTACGGCAGTCGCTACCGCCCCTCCAGAACGATCCGGGGGACGCGCTCCTGCAGGTCGTCCAGACCGCCGCCGGCACGGTCACGAGCTTCGGAACGATCAATCCGCCCGAAGCGCTGCTGCAGCGGCTGAACCGCGCGGTGTTGACCGCTCAGAGCCGGACGTGGTGGACGGACCCGGTTCTGACCGAGAGAGGCGTTGCGTACGCGACCGACGCCGAAGAGGGCGCGCTCGCCGAGCTGCAGAACATAAGGATCGAGGTGGCCGAGCAGATAACGATGACCTCGCGCGAGGACGAGATACCGGTCGCCGTCTTCAACGACAACGATTACCCGGTCCGCATCCGGATCCAGCTCGTCTCGCCCGGCTTGAGCTTCGAGGCCGAAACCATCGAGGCGACGTTCCCGCCCGGAGCGGACAGGCTGCCGGGCGGTGTTTCGGCAACCGCCAGGTCGAGTGGGATCTTCAGCCTGAGAATCAACACCCAGACGCCCGACGGCGGGCTCACGTTCGGAAGCGAGGTCGTCACGATTCGCTCGACCGAGTTCAATCGGATCGCACTGGGGCTCACCTTGGGTGCGCTCGGGTTCCTGGTCCTCTTCTACATGGCGAAGGGGATCAGACGGCGGCGCGGATCGGGACAGCCGGACGGCCACTCGACTCCGACAGTGACGGGACGGTAGTTGGCCTCTCTGTCACGGGCCACCGCCGTGATGACGGCGGGCACGTTGTTGTCGCGCGTCACGGGATTGTTGCGCGTAGTCGCGATCGCGGCGGCTCTCGGCGTGGTCGAGACTCGGCTCGCCGACACTTACAACCTCGGGAACACGGCCCCCAACATCATCTACGAGCTCGTGCTCGGTGGCGTCCTGACGTCGGTGTTCGTGCCGGTGTTCGTAGAGTTGCTCGACAAAGAGGGCCGCGAGCGCGCGTGGGAGGTCGCGAGCGCGATCATCAATCTGTCGATCGTCATCCTCACCGCCGTTGCGATCGTGGGAATCGTCGCCGCGCCGTGGATCGCGGACTTCTACGCCAGCCGGCTGGAGGGCGGCGCGCAGCTCGAGCAGCACCGGATCCTCACCTTCCTCCTACGCATGTTCATCCCGCAGATCGTGTTCTACGGGCTCTACTCGGTGACGACCGGCCTCCTCAACGCGCACCGTCGTTTCGGGGCTCCCATGTACACCCCGGTGCTGAACAACCTCGCCGTCATCGCGATCTTCGTCGCGTTCGCCCAGGCCTACGGGACGGTCGAGCTCGACGAGGTGTCCAACTGGCAACTGACGTTGATCGGTGGTGGGACGACGCTCGGCATCGTGTTGATGGCGATCGCGCAGCTCCCGTTCTTACGAGGGCTGGGCCGCTACCGGTTCACGTTCTCGGTGAAGCATCCGTCGGTGAAGAAGTTGGCACGGCTCGCGGTGTTCGTCGTGGGCTACGTCATCGTCAACCAGATCGGCTACCTGGTCGTCCAGCGTCTCGCTAACGACCAACAAGGGGGTTACACCGCATACATCTCGGCGTTCGCGTTCTTCCTGCTGCCTCATGGGCTGTTCGCGGTGTCCGTCATCACCGCGCTGCTCCCCGGCATGAGCGAGCACGCGTCCGCTGGGCGATGGGACCGGTACCGCGAGCAGTTGTCGACCGGCGTACGCGCGACGTTCTTGTTGATCCTTCCGGCTGCAGTGGGCTACTTCGTGCTGGCCGAGCCCATCGTCCGGCTGCTGCTGCAACACGGGGTGGCGACCGCACGATCTACCGCGCTGGTGTCGGACGTGCTGCGCATCTTCGTCGTCGGGCTCATCCCGTTCTCGTTGTTCCAACTCTTCCTGCGCGCGTTCTACGCGCTGCAGGACACGAAGACGCCGTTCCTCGTCAACATCGTCGCGGTTGGCGCCAACACGATCTTCAACATCCTCGTGTTCGACAGCCTCCGTGTCGAGGGCCTCGCCGCGGGCCTCGCCGGCGCGTATGCGATCGGCGCGGTGATCCAGTGGCGGGCCCTGTCCAAACGCGTGGATGGCGTGGATGGGGTGAACGTCGCTCGGTCGTTCGCGCGCATCGCCGCCGCGGCGGCCGGCATGGGCGTGGCGGTGTGGGCTACGTCTCGTGCCCTGGACGAGGTTCTCGCACCCGACGGGCTCGTGAGTGCGACGCTGGCGGTGGCCGTCCCGGTCGTCGTGGGGGCCGTCTCGTACATCGGCCTTGCCACTCTTTTCCACGTCACCGAGCTCGGGTTCGTTCGCTCCGCCATCGCGGGGCGCTTGGGGCGGGCATCGGGTGGCGTGGAAACCTAAGTCCGACGCCCTCTCACGTCGATAATCGTAGACATGGACCTCTCGGACGAACGTGGAATCCTCGTTAGCTGGCTCGTCAAGCTGCTTCTCGGGCTGGCGATCGCAGGAGTGATCCTGTTCGAGGTCGGCGCGATCGTCGTCAACACGTTCACGCTATCGAGCAGCGCGAACGACATCGCGATCGCGCTGGCGACGTCGGTGCAACAGTCCGGCTCCGCATCGCCCAATCTGACCCAGCTCGAGACCCAGGCCAAGGATCTCGCCAAGGAGGCGGGAGCGCGCCTCGTAGACGTCGAGCTGGATACCTCCGAGCGCGTCGTCCGCGTGACGCTTCGCCGTCGCGCCGACACGCTCGTCGTCCAGCGATTCGGTGCCATCGAGGATTGGGGCCGAGCGACGGCCGAGGGCCAATCCGGCTATCAATAAGCCCATTCGCCCGCGCGCCCACTAGTCTCACTCAGATGTCTTCCGAGCTCGTCACGCTCGCCGAGCGCTACGTCCTCGAGCACCTGATCGCGCAAGGTGGGATGGCGGCGGTCTGGTCGGCGCGCGACGACGTCCTGGCCCGAACCGTGGCGGTCAAGATCCTGCACCCGCACCTGGCCCAGGACGCGACCTTCCTCGAACGATTTCGGCGTGAGGCGCTTGCCGCGGCGCGGCTCTCCCATCCCAACATCGTCGCCATCTACGACACGGGCATGGAGGAGACCCCGGAGGGAGAGCGGCATTACATCGTGATGGAGCATTGTGGCGGAGGGACGCTCGCCGAGCTCACCGCCGCCGAGGGGCCGCTCCTCCCCGCGCGCGCCACCGCGATCGCAAGCGTGATCTGTGACGCGCTCAGCTACGCGCACGACAACGGCATCGTGCACCGCGACATCAAGCCCGCCAACGTGCTGCTCACCGACGACGGAACGATCAAGGTCGGCGACTTCGGGATCGCGAAGGCCGCCGAGATGACGAGCGACGTCACCACGACCGGGACGATCCTCGGCACGGTCGCCTATCTGTCTCCGGAGCAAGCGCGCGGAGAGGAGCCCGACGCGCGCAGTGACCTCTATTCACTCGGCGTGATGCTCTACGAGTTGACCGTCGGACGAACGCCGTTCACCGGCGAGACCCATATCGCAACCGCGATGAAGCACATCCACGAGGCTCCGCCGCCACCGCGATCCGTTCGAGGCGGGATCCCGCGCGCGCTCGACGCGGCCGTGCTCAAGGCGCTGGCGAAGGACCCCGACGACCGCTACCAGTCCGCCGACGACATGCGACGCGCGCTTGGAATGCCGGGAGGAAGCGGCGGCGCGACGACCGCGGTGATCGAACGTCCGCAGGTGAGGCCGGAGCCGAAGACCGAAGCGCGCGGCGACGGCCCGTCCGCGCTGCGTTGGATCGTGCCGGTCCTCTTGCTGATCGCCCTCGCAGTCGGCGCGGCCTTTCTGATCCCGAACCTCCAAGGAGACGACGGCCCGCCGTCCGACACGACGTCACCGGCCACGGCGGCGAAGATCCGGATAAGCGAGGTCTCCGATTTCGATCCCGCCGGATCGGGCGTGGAGCACACCGACGAGGTCCCGCTCGCGTGGGACGGGGACCCGGCAACCGTGTGGACCACCGAGTCCTACCGCTCCTCGTTGTCGGAGTACAAGGGCGGCGTAGGGCTCCTGTTCGACCTCGGCTCGCCGACGGAGGTGACGAGGATCCGGGTGTCCTCACCAACTCCGGGGTTCTCTTTCGAGTGGCGCTCCGGGACGGTGGCCGGCGACGACGAGACCGCATTCGCAGTCGCAGCGCAGGTCCCGGAGGCGAAGGAGGAAACGAGAACCTCGCTCGATGGTACGGGCCGGTACTGGCTCCTGTGGATAACCGACCTTCCGGGAGGCGGAGCCGGCAGCGCGAGCATCGCCGAGGTCGAATTCTTTGGCCCCTGATCCACGGACCGACGAGCGGCTGCTGGCCGACTTCGTCGGGGGTGAGGCGCGCGCGTTCGACGAGCTCGTCACGCGCCATGAGGACCGGCTGTTCTCACTGGCGCTGCGGATGACGGGAGAACGAAGCGACGCGCTCGACGCGACGCAGGACGCGTTCGTCGCTGCGTTCCGGCGCGCCGGATCGTTTCGAGGCGACGCCGCGGTCGGCACGTGGTTGTACAGGATCGCGATCAACGCCACGCAGGACCTGTTGCGCAAGCGCGCTCGAAACGTGACGCAGGATCTCGACGAGCCGGGGCACGAGCAGCCGGCACCGGGCGAACGCGTGGAAGACACGGTGGCGGCGCGCGTCGACGTCGCCCGGGCCCTTGCCTCTCTTCCGGACGAATACCGCGACGCCGTCGTGATGCATGATTTGGGAGGAGTCCCCTATGACGAGATCGCCAACCTCACCGGCGCTCCGATGGGCACGGTGAAATCCCGCATAAGCCGCGGACGACGACAGCTCGCCGAGCTGCTGGAACATCGGAGGCCGGCCAGCACGTCCAAACAGCAAGATCCCGAAGCGACCCCCGGTGGTGCCCACCCATGACCGAACCGATCAGTCACGAGCGCTGCTCCGAGCTCCTCGCCGACCACGCGGCGGGGCGACTCGACGCGGCCGACGCGGCGCGCGTGGACGCCCACCTGGCGGCATGTGCCGAGTGCACCGCCGAGCTCCGCGCGGTGATGGCCTTGCGGGCCCCCGTCGAAGACCGGCCGTTGACCGAGCTAGAGAGGGCGCGCCTGCGCTCGGGCATCCGCCGACAGGTAGCGGCGCAACCGACGCCGGCTTCGAAGCCCTCGAGACGCTGGGCCACCGCGGCTTCCGCGCTCGGGGCCGCGGCCTTGCTGGCGATCGGTGGATTCGCCGTCGTGTCCCTGAGCTCGGGAGGCGACGACAGCGAGACCGCAGCGGGCGGAAGCGACGACTCCGGCCAAGGCGGCGGCACTGACACCGCAGAGAGCGGCGGAGGGGCCCGGCTGGACGCGGCGGCCCCTGAAGCACCGCCACGCCCGACGTTCGATCAGGACGTCGGCCCGCTCTCGAGCGGGAAGCTCGACGAGCTGGGGAGGAAGAACAGGGCTCTCGCGGGGTTCGCGCGCGCGTACTCGGCCGATGACGCGTCACGGCTCGCGGATCGGTACGTCGACGAGCTCGCGAACCAGGCCGGAGACCCGAACGAGCGCGACCTCATCCGCAACTGTGCAGCGTCCGTGTATTCCGCTCAGCCCTACCCGGCCCTGCTCGCGTACGGCGCGCGCGGCCGGCTCCAAGGACGAGAGGCGTTGGTGCTCGGATTCGCGTGGACTGACGAGGACGCCGGCGTGCTCGACCAGTTCATGTTGTGGACGTGGCCGCAGGACTCGTGTGATCAGCCGATCGACTATCGCTCGGGGAAGATCGGGTCGCGAAAGTAGGGACGCGCGCGGGCGAAGGCGCCGCGCGGAATCTAAGAGGCGGCGCGGTCGTTCGATAGTGTGTGACCCCAATGACGGATAGCACGCGCAAGGTAGTGATCATCGGCTCCGGGCCTGCCGGGCTCACCGCCGCGGTGTACGCGGGACGGGCCGATCTCCATCCCGTGATGATCGAGGGGATCGAAGCCGGCGGCCAGCTTATGCTCACTACCGACGTCGAGAACTACCCCGGATTCATCGACGGGATCATGGGCCCCGAGCTCATGGAGCGCATGCGCAAGCAGGCCGGCCGCTTCGGGACCGAGTTCGTCACCGACAACGTGACCTCGGTCGACTTCCAGAAGACGCCGTTCGAGATCAACACCAGCGACCGCACGTTCACAGCGGACAGCGTGATCATCTCGACGGGAGCCTCCGCCAAGATGCTCGGCGTGCCGGGCGAGCGCGAGCTGCTCGGCCACGGCGTCTCGACGTGCGCGACCTGTGACGGCTTCTTCTTCCGCGAGAAGGAGCTGCTGATCGTCGGCGGTGGCGACTCCGCTATGGAGGAGGCGACCTTCCTCACCAAGTTCGCCTCGAAGGTGACCGTGGTGCACCGGCGTGACTCGCTGCGCGCGTCCAAGATCATGCAGCAGCGCGCGATCGACAATCCGAAGATCGACTTCGTCTGGGACTCTGTGATCTCCGAGATCTCCGGCAACGGCAAGGTCGCCGGTGCGCGCATCAAGAACCTGAAGACGGGCGCCGAAAGCGAGCTCCCGGCCGACGGCGTGTTCGTCGCGATCGGTCACACGCCGAACACCTCGCTGTTCGAGGGTCAGCTCGACCTGTCCGGGGGCTACATCGTGACGGCCGGGGACAACACACAGACGTCCGTACCGGGGGTGTTCGCGGCCGGCGACGTCGTCGACTTCCGTTACCGGCAGGCCATCACGGCAGCGGGCATGGGGTGCATGGCTGCGATCGACGCCGAGCGTTACCTGGAGCACGCGAGCCAGGCCCACTAGCGTCGCTATCCGGGCGAGCCCGGCTAGGCTCTTCCGGTGCGTTCGTTCCGCCGACTGGCGGTCGCCCTCTTCGTTCTGACGCTCGCCGGCGTTCCCGCGACGGCAGCGCCGCGCTACGCGGGCTACGTCGGTCCAGTGCACGTCGACGGCATGACGTTTCCGGTCGCGCGCTCCGACTGGTATTCGGTGATCAACTTCGCCGACGACTGGCACGACCCGCGGATGCGTTTCGAGGAGGGCCGCTGGGTGCTGATAGGCGTTCACGAGGGCAACGACATATTCGCCGAGCCCGGCACGCCGATAGTTGCGGTGCTCGGGGGCCGCGTCGAGAACCTCGGATGGACGTTCTATTCGGGTTGGCGCGTCGGCGTCAGAGGCGACGACGGCCGCTACTGGTTCTACGCGCACATGCGCCGGTTCGCGCCGGGGCTGTCCATCGGTGATCGCGTCGAGACCGGAACGCTCCTCGGCGAGGTGGGCAACACCGGTTACGGCGTGGTCCCAGGCCATCACGACGAGTTCACCTACCACCTGCACATCGGCATCCAGGAAGCGGACGGGACCTGGGTGAATCCCTATCCGCTGATGCGCCGGCTCTACCGCGCTGCCGTCCGGTCGTAAGGTTCGCGCAATGAGCACGAGGTTGATCCGTGAGGGTGACCGTTCGCAAGAGGTCGCCGACGTCCAGGCGCGTTTGCGCGCGCTCGGATTCGAGATCGACGACGAGGCCGGCGCATTCGGGGCGAGCACTCGTCATGCCGTGCGCGCGTTCCAGCAGCGACGGAGCATCCTCGCGGACGGGATCGTGGGCCCGCACACGTGGGACGAGCTCGTCGAGGCGTCGTGGCGACTGGGCGACCGCGTCCTCTACTTGAAGCACCCGCCGATGCGAGGGGACGACGTCTCGTCTCTGCAGACGCAGCTGAACGCGCTCGGCTTCGACGCAGGCCGCGCCGACGGGATCTTCGGTCCCAACACCGCGCGCGGCGTCCGCGCGTTCCAAAAGGAATACGGCGTGACAGAGGACGGGATCTTCGGGACGCGCAGTCACGGAGCGTTGCAGGGCCTTCGCATCGATCGTCCCGGAACCGCGGCCGGACTGCGTGAGGAGCTGCAAAGCCGCGACGGGCGCGGGATGCAAGGCACGCTCGTCGTGCTCGATCCCGGCCATGGCTCGTCGGATACCGGCGATCGGGGGCCGGGCGGGTCGTCCGAGGCCGACGTGTGCTGGGACATCGGCACGCGCGCCGCGACGAAGCTGGCGGAACGAGGTGCGCGCGTGCGCTTCACGCGCACCGAGACAGAGTCACCCAACGCGAGCGCCCGCGCCGCGCGCGCCAACCGCATGAACGGCGATCTGTTCGTGTCGATCCACCTCAACTCGAACGATGAAACCACCGCGGAAGGCGCGTCGACCTATTACTTCGGGACGTCCAGGGCCGGCGAGACGCTCGCTGAGTGCGTATTGCACGAGCTGTTGGGTCTCGGTCTGCGCGACTGTCGCAGCCACGCGCGCTCCTACACGATCCTCAAGGAGACGCGTATGCCGGCGATCCTGGTCGAGCCCGCGTTCATCACCAACCCGGACGACGAGAAACGCCTCGACGACCCCGAGTTCCGCACCGACGTCGCCGCGGCGATCGTCGCTGGGATCGCCCGCTTCTACGAGACTTCGACCTAGACGGTCTCGTCCGGGCCCGGGGCGATGGTGTCGGCCTCGCCCGGCGCCTCGCCGAGGATGAGCCCGAGCAGCCGGTCAAGCTCGCCCGTCGATACGAAGTCCAGGACGATCCGGCCCTTCCGTTTGCCCATCTCGACGCGGACGCGCGTCTGCAGGTGATCCGCGAGCCGGCGCTGGGCGTCAGTGGCGATCGCCGGCCGGGGCTGCCGTTCGGTGCTCGCGGTCGACGACGCAGTCGACGTCATCGCCTGGTAGCGGCGCACGAGGTCCTCGGTGTCCCGGACCGACAAGCCCTCGTCCGCGGCGCGTCGCGCCATGCGCTCCTGGAACGGACTGCCCTCGAGGCCGAGCAACGCGGTCCCGTGACCTGCCGTCAGCTTGCGCTCGGTGAGCAGGCGCTGGATCGAGACGGGCAGGTCGAGCAGCCGCAGCGCGCGCGTGATCGCAACGCGATTGCGGCCGAGGCGCTCTCCCAATGCCTCCTGGGTGAGGCCGCCCTCGTCTATCAGCTGACGGTAGGCAGCGGCCTCCTCGATCGGGTTCAGGTCGGCACGATGGACGTTCTCCACCAGCGCCCGTTCGAGCGAGCCCACATCGTCGGTCTCGACCACGACCACGGGCACCTCGTCGAGGCCGGCAAGCCCCGCCGCGCGTAGCCGTCGCTCCCCGGCGACGAGCTCGTAACGCCCCCCGGCCGCCGGACGGACCAGGAGCGGCTGCAGGATCCCGAGCTGCGTGATGGACGCGGCGAGCTCGGCCAGCGCGTCCGGCGGGAAGTCGTGCCGGGGCTGTCGCGGATTCGGGTCGATGTCGGCGCGCCTAACACGTGTGGGCCCGGCGCGTTCCTCGAGCTCACCTCCGGTCGCGGACGGCAACAGCGCGTCGAGCCCCCGCCCGAGCCCGGCTTTGCGCGTCACGACCACGGCTCCCGCGGCGGCCATGCATCGCCCAGGCCCGCCGGTATCCGGGTGACGACCCCGTAGCCACGGCCCCCCGGCCCCGGGACGGCGGGCGCCGGGGTCGTTTGACGCAGGCGCGGGCTTGCCTCGGGCACGACGGCGGGCTCGGCCGGCGGCGGGGGTGGCGGCGGCGGGGCCTGGCCGAGCCCGTAGCGCTCCTCCACCTCCGCGGCGAGCAGCCGGTAAGAGATCGACCCACGCGACGACGGGTCGAGCGTGAGGACCGGTTCGCCGAACGACGGCGCCTCGCTGAGGCGCACGCTGCGGGGGATGACCGTCGCGTAGCACAGCGGCCCGAAATGGCCCCGCACCTCGGCCGCGACCTGACCGGACAGCTTCGTTCGCGCGTCGTACATCGTCAGGAGGAACCCG
>DATBND010000438.1:0-8050 GCA_036554505.1 Actinomycetota bacterium
AGACCCCTCCGATGAGGGTCGTGATCACGGGCGCAACGGGCAACGTCGGCACGAGCTTGTTGCGCGCCTTGGGCGACGAGCCCGCGGTCGATTCGATAACCGGGATCGCGCGCCGCGTGCCCGCGATCTCCTACCCCAAGACGACGTGGGCTCGAGCAGACGTCGCCCGCGACCCCTTGGTCCAACATTTCCGCGGCGCCGACGTCGTAGTCCATCTCGCATGGCTGATCCAGCCGTCGCGCGACGCCCGGGCTCTGAGGGCGGTCAACGTCGACGGGAGCCGGCGCGTGTTCGAGGCGGCCGCAGACGCGGGCGTTCCCGCGCTCGTCTACGCGTCGTCGGTCGGCGCGTACTCGCCGGGCCCCAAGGACCGCCTCGTCGACGAGTCCTGGCCCATAGGGGGCGTCTCGTCGTCGTTCTACTCGCGCCACAAGGCAGAGACCGAGCAGATCCTCGACGTGTTCGAGCAGGACGTTCCGTCCACGCGCGTCGTGAGGCTACGCCCGGCGCTGATCTTCAAGCGCGACGCGGCCTCGGGGGTCCGGCGGCTGTTTGCCGGGCCGTTCCTTCCGGCATCGTTGCTGCGCCGGCGCTTGATCCCGGTGATCCCCAACGTCCCGCGGCTTGCGTTTCAGGCGGTGCACTCGCTCGACGTCGGGGAGGCATATCGGCTGGCGATCACCCGGCCGGTCCGCGGCGCGTTCAACATCGCGGCCGACCCCGTGCTGGATCCGCACGAGCTCGCCGATCTCTTCGACGCGCGCCCCCTCGAGGTGTCTCCGGGCCTCGTGCGCGCCGTCACCAACCTGACGTGGCGGATGCATCTACAGCCGACGCCGCCGGGCTGGGTCGACCTCGCGCTGCAGTCTCCGCTTCTGGACAGCACACGCGCGCGCGACGAGCTCGGGTGGGCTCCCGGCTACACGGCGCGTGAGGCGCTCGCCGACCTGATCGACGGGATGCGGGCAGGCGCGGGGATAGAGACGCCCCCGCTTGCTCCGAGCGCGGGCGGGCCCGCGCGTATCAAGGAGATCCTCACGGGAGTGGGGCGCCGCAACCCCTGAGCGTCTAGGTGTCCTGGTTGGCTATCGCCGCCATCAGCAGGAGGCCGCCGTCCACGACGATCGACGCGCCCGTGGTGTAGCTCGACTGCGGCGATGCGAGGAACACGACGACGTCGGCGATCTCCCGTGCGTGCCCCGGACGCTTCAACGGGATGGCCGGGCGCTCTTCGGACTGCGGATCGGTGTCCTCGTTACCGGTCATCTTCGTGGCGATCTCGCCGGGAGCGATCGCGTTGACGGTGATGCGGTGCTCGGCAAGCTCGAGCGCCATCACTTTCGTGAGGAGACCGAGACCGCCCTTCGCCGCGCAGTAAGCGGCCGATCCTCGTAAAGGGACGTGCTCGTGCACCGATGTGACGTTGATGATGCGGCCCTCGGTGCGGTTTCTCACCATGTGGCGCACGGCTGCTTGCGCGCATACGAACGCGCCCGTCAGGTCGATGTCCAGCACACGCCGGAAGTCCTCTAACGAGAGATCGAGCACCGCGTCGGAGTGGCCCGCGCCGGCGTTGTTCACGAGAACGTCGAGGCCGTCGAGCTCCGCGACGAGATCGTCGATCACGGCGGCCCCCGTCTCGGGGGCGGACAGATCGAGGTGCCGGATCGCCGCCCGGCGGCCCTCGGCGGCGATCTCGTTCGCTACCTCTTTCGCGCCCGACTCGTCGTCGAGCCACGTGACGGCGACGTCGTATCCCGCTTGGGCCAGCGCGACCGCGGTGGCTTTGCCGATTCCGGAGCTTCCTCCCGTGACGATCGCTTTTCTGGCCATATCCGTTGCCTCCTCGACGTCTCCTATGCGTACGGTCGGACTACCCGACGCTTCGCCCGGACAAACGACGCCGTCCCGGCCGCGTAGGCTCGCGACCATGAACGAGATCAGGACTGCGTTTCTCGCCAGCGCACGGGTGTGCAGAGACCTCATCGCGCACTCCGCAGTCGAGCAGCGCTGGGACGAGCCCAGTGCGCTCGAGCACTTCACCGTGCGCGGGCTCGCCGGCCATCTCGTCCGCGCGACGGGGTCGGTCGAGGCATACCTCGACCGGGGTAGCCCCGACGATGCGCCCACCAGCGCCGCGCGTTACTACGCGGCCGCCGTCGACGAGCCGGACATCAACTCGCCGCTCCACGTAGCGGTGCGCGAGAGGGGCGAGGCCGAGGCGGTCGACGGTCACACCGCGCTCGTGGAGAAGCTGGAGGGATTGATCGCACGCCTGGAGGCGCGGCTCGGGACCGAGCCCGACGACCGGCAGATGAGCGTGTTCAAGGGACTCGTCTTGCGGTTGGACGACTACCTCGTCACCCGGATCGTCGAGCAGCTCGTCCACTGCGACGACCTCGCGGTGAGCATCGGAGTGGACACGCCCGCCGCGCCTGCGAACGCGATGGAGATCGCGTTCGCAAACCTCGTCGAGGTTGCGCGCGTCCGCCACGGTGACCTCGCGGTCCTGCGCGCGTTCACCCGGCGCGAGCGGGACTCGGTCGACGCCCTTCGGATCTTCTAGCCGGGTAGCGGCGCGGCCCGGACGCGCCGCAACATCAGCCCGCCGAGCGCGGTTGCAAGGATCGACGCGCCGAGGATGGCGATCTTCGCGTCCACCAGGGCGGGTCCCCCGCCGAACGCGAGCTCGGCTATGAACAGCGACACGGTGAACCCGATCCCCGCGAGCGCGGCGACGCCCGCCGTCGTCCTCCAGCCGTCTTCCGGCGGGGCCTGGAGCCCCAGCGCCACCGACGCACGAGTGGCTCCGAAGACGCCGATTAGCTTCCCGATCACCAGGCCCGCGACGATGCCCAGCCCGAGGCGCGACGTGAACGTTCCCGTCACGGCGTCGCCGGAGATCTCCACACCTGCATTCGCGAGGGCGAACAACGGAACGACCACATAGCTCGAACACGGGTGGAGCGCGTGCATGACCTTCCGCGCTGGGGACTCGTCGGTAGGTTGCGCCGGGACCGTGAAAGCGATGGCGACTCCTGCCAGCGTCGCGTGAACGCCGGACTCGGCGAGGGCGATCCACAGGCCGATACCGAGGAGCACGTGCAAGGGCATCCACGCGACGCGCATCCCACGGAGTGTCACGACCGCCGCCAGGATGCCGGCAGCGACGAGAAGGGCGGGACCCTGGATGCCGCTCGAGTACACGACCGCGATCAGAACGATCGCGCCGATATCGTCGACGATCGCGAGGCTCAACAAGAAGACGCGCGCCGAGGGGCTGAGGCCGCGGCCGAAGAAGGACAGCGCCCCCGCGGCGAAGGCGATGTCGGTCGCGATCGGGATTCCCCAACCCGCGGCTTCTGCGGTGCCTGCGTTGAACGCGAGATAGACGAGCGCGGGCATCAGCATGCCGCCGCCGGCGGCGATCGCCGGCAGGAGTGCCTTGCGAGCCGAGTCGAGCTCTCCCGCGACGAGCTCGCGCTTGATCTCGAGGCCCACGACGAGGAAGAACAGCGTCATGAGGCCTTCGTTGACCCAGTGGCGCAGGTCGTGATCGAGCGCGTCGGGGCCCGGGCCGAGCGCGATCTCGCGCTGCCAGAACGTCTCGTACGACCCGCTCCACGGAGAGTTGGCCCACACCAGAGCGATCGCCGTCGCGACGAGCAACACGACGGCGCCCCCGGCTTCCGTGCCGAGGAACTCGAGCACCGGCGTGACCGCGCGTCGAACCGAGCGTGGACGTGGGCTTCGGTCGGGCGGCACCGGCACCTCCTGGTCGCGCGTCGATGGCGCCGACCAGGCTTCCCGGCTCACCAGTTGCGAGACTATACGGGCAACGTCGTGAGCCGATCGAAAGGCGTGCCGTGAGCGCATCCATCCGCAGCATCACGTTCGACTGCTCCCGGCCCGCGCCTCTCGCCCGCTTCTGGGCGGCGGCACTTGGTTACGAGGTGAGGCCCTACGACGACGCGGAACGAGCCCGCCTGCGCGCGCTGGGGATCGACGACGTCGAGGACGATCCGTCCGTCGCTATCGACCCGCCCGGCGGAGACGGTCCGACGATGTTCTTCGCCAAGGTGCCGGAGCGAAAGGCCGTCAAGAACCGCGTGCACCTCGACCTGCGCCCAAGCGGGGGGATGGAGGACGAGGTCCGGCGGCTCGAAGGCCTGGGCGCGACCGTCGTGCGCGTCTATGACGACGACGGCCGTCGATGGACGGTGATGGCCGACCCCGAGGGCAACGAGCTCTGCGTGGAGGAGCGGTAGCGGCCCGAGCGGGCCGGATCCTCAGACCCGGACGCGGTAGCCGTACACCTCGATGCTTCCCGAGCGGGTCTCGATCGCGACGAGGAACACGTTCGTCCCGGCCTCGACGCGCGCGGCGTCGAAGGTCGCCTGCGCGCTGACCGAGGACTCGTCGCCGGGCGTCAACGACGCCTCGGCCACCCACGCGTCCCCGCCGACGGCGAACCACGCGCCGGCCACCTCGTCGGCAGGATCGAGCACCATGAAAAAGGTCGAGCCGTCGGACACCTCGGGCCACATGTCGCGTGGATCGCATCCCGGCGAGCAGGCGAAGAACTCGGGAGCGACCGGCGTCACGGATATGTCGTGCCGCAAGCGCGCCGACGCGAGGTCGAGCAGCGGCTCTCCGTCGACGATCTCGATCACCGCGGGGAACAACAGGGCGCTGCCGTCCTCGACCGGAGCGGTGAAGGTAGCGACGTAACGCTTCCCTATCCCGGTCGGCAACGTCGTGATCGTCACGTCGACATCGGGGGCGGAGGTCCAGTCGAGCTGCGCTCGCAACGGACCCATCGCGCCGCTCCACGTGTCCCCGGCGCGGTCACGCGCTCCGGGCGATAGGAGCGCGCGGCTGCCGTTCACGTCGTCCGCGTCGAGCCGGGCGATGAACCGCGTCATCAGCTCGTGCGCGTCCCGCGCGGTGAGTGCTGTTATCGCTGGGCCCACAGGAGGAAGAGCCCGGCCCTTGTCGGCCTCGGGCCATAGCGCGCTTACCGCGACGGCTGCGATCGCGATGCACGCCGCGACCCCGACTGCGAGAGTCACGCGGCGCCTGCGCTCGTGTCGCCGCGCACGACGGAGAACCGTCTCCAGTTGCAGCGGACGCAGCGGGATGCGACCGGAGCTGTCGTGGAGGTGCCTGCGCAGCACGTCTTCGGTGTTCATGCGCTTCCCTTCGCGTCGGCGGAGTGCTCGGCCTGCAGGAGCGGACGGAGCGCGGCGAGGGCTCGGTGCAGGTCGGACTTGACGGTGCCGAGCGGCCGATCGAGGGCGTCGGCGATCTGCTGCTCGGTCATGTCCTCGTAGAAGCGAAGGATCACGACCGCGCGGCGGATCGCCGGGAGCGTCCGTAACAAGGCAGCCACGACGAGCCAGTCCAGCGACGCGCTCGGGTCGGCGGGATCGACCTCGGGGAGGCTTGCGATCGGCCGCAGACGGCGGACGCGGTCACGTCGCTGCTTGTCCCTCAGCGCGTTGACGACGATGCGCCGCGCGAATGGGCCCGGCTCGGCGCCGCGGATCGAGCGCCACGCGCCGTAGGTCCTGAGCAGGGCTTCCTGGGTCAGGTCCGCGGCGAGGTCGGGGTCGCCGCACATGAACGACGCAAAGCGCTGGAGGCGCTTCCCTTCGGCCTCGAAGAAGGCCGTGAACGCGGTGTTCCTGTCGCGGCTGCTCATCAACCTTCCTGACGGGATGCCCTCGCGATTCGTTGCAGCCGCCCGAGATGCTCACGGGCTCCGCTACGGTGGGAGCATGCCCGAGCTTCCGGAGATGCAAGCGCTCTCCGAACGCATGCAGGACGCATTCGCCGGAGCGAGCCTCACGAGTATGATGCCGTTGCAGTTCTCGGCCGCGAAGACGGCGCAACCTCCGATCGACTCGCTGTACGGGCTCGAGCTGGCGTCGGTCGGACGGCGTGGGAAGTACCTCGTGATGGATTTCGGCGGCCCTCGGATCCTCGTGCACCTCTCGCAAGGCGGCCGCGTCGATTTCGAAAAACCTGTAAAGCGCACGCGCCCCAAGTTCGGCGTCGTGAGGTTCTTCTTCGAGGCCCGCCCGTCGCTCTTGGTCAAGGAGTTCGGCACGCAACGCAAGGCGGGATGGTGGGTCCTCGCGCCGGGAGACGACGGGCCCTTGGAACGGCTGGGCCCGGAGCCGGGCTCCGACGAGTTCACCGCCATCGTGCTGGAATCCGACGACCGGCGGCGCGTGCACACGATCTTTCGTGACCAACGCACCGTCGCGGGCATCGGGCGCGGCTACTCCGACGACATCCTGCACCGCGCGCGTCTATCTCCCTACGTATCCCTCGCCAAGCTGTCCTCGGACGAGCGCCGGCGGTTGCTCGAGGCGACCTCAGCGGTGTTGGACGCCGCCCTCTCCCTGGAGCGGGAGCGCACCGGTGGCCTTCCCACGAAGATCAGCGGCCGTTTCATCGTCCACGGCCGTTTCGGGCAGCCGTGCCCGGCATGCGGAGCCGAGCTCAAGCGGGTGTGGCACGAGGATTACGAGATCACCTACTGTCCGCAATGCCAGACCGCGGGCCGGGTGCTCGCCGACCGACGCCTCTCGCGGCTGATCCGCTAGACGATGCCACGCTGTCTGACCGCCGTTCTTTTGGCGATCCGTGACCTCTGAGGTAGCGGACGGGCAAAGAACCGCGAGTCCTCGCTAGGCTCGGGTGATGCACGGCACCCGCACGGTCACCCTCGACGGGCCGATCGATCTTCGGCTCACGCTCGGGCATCTGCGCCGCGGGACGGGGGACCCGACCTTGCGCGTGAACCGCGGAGAGGCGTGGCGCGCCCACCGGACCGAGGCGGGCCCCGCTGCCGTCCGGATGCGGGTGCGCGCCGACGGCGTCGAGCTCGAGGCGTGGGGGACCGGAGCGACGGTCGCCCTCGAGGCCGCTCCCGAGCTGCTCGGACGACACGACCGGCCCGGCGATTTCCGTCCGGGCGGGGTGCTGCGTGATCTCGCGGGGCGGCTACGCGGGCTGCGCATCGGGCGTACGGGCGCGGTGATCGAGGCACTCGTGCCGGCGATCCTCGAACAGAAGGTGACCGGGCGCGAGGCATGGGCCGCGTGGAGACGAATCGTCCTGACCTGGGGCGAGCCCGCGCCCGGCCCACTGCCGGTGCGAGTCCCTCCCGACCCAGAGGTTCTCGCCGGCACCCCGTACTTCGAGCTGCACCGCGCGGGCGTCGAACGCCGTAGGTCCGAGCTCATTCGTTTCGTCTGCGCTCGTGCGCGACGGATCGAGGAGACGACCGTGTTGCCGCGCGCTGACGCGCACAAGCGGCTGTTATCGATCCCTGGGATCGGGCCGTGGACGGTCGCGGAGGTAGCGGGGCGCGCGTGGGGCGATCCCGATGCCGTCTCGCTCGGCGACTACCACCTTCCGCATCTCGTCTCGTGGGTCCTCGCAGGCGAGCCCCGGGGCGACGACGACCGGATGCTGGAGCTGCTGGAGCCGTACCGGGGTCAGCGGGGGAGGGTCATACGGCTGCTCGAGGCGGGCGCGCCGAGACCGCCTCGAAGGGGGCCGCGCATGGCCCCGCGCTCAATCCGCACGATCTGATCGGCGGCGTGGCGCAGTCCGGCCGCCCGGCTCACTCGATGCGGCTGAACTTCTCGTAGAGGTCGGGAAACACGCCGTGGGGGTCGAGCTCGGCCTTGGCGGCGCGGTAGTTGGGCTCGTTGTAGATCGACCAGAAGCGCTCGCGCGAATAGTGGTTGCGCGAGATCAACGTCTTGATTCCCCCGAGCTCGTAGGTCTTCTCCTCGAGGACCTGCGAGTGGTCGACATCGCGCTCGCTGTTCTTCTTTCCGTAGACCGCGCAGTCGACGATCACGTCGTCGTTCATCCGGGCCCAATGATCCGAAGCGATCCACGGGTAGGGCTCGATCACCCGGTAGGGGACCAGCCACAGCGGATAGAACGCGTAGCTGTGCTCGTACCAGTCGGTGAACTCCGACATCCGGCGTGACGGGATGAACACGTCGACCACGACCTCGGGTCG
>DATBND010000026.1:0-4780 GCA_036554505.1 Actinomycetota bacterium
GTAGGGGGAAGCCCCGGCAGGACCTTGGACGGCAAGCTTCAGAGGCTCGAAACTGCGATCCGCATGCCAGTGCGCTTTCTCGCTGCAGCTGACCTAGCTCAGCTAAGAGAGCAGGTCTTAAGTCCTCTACCTCTTGACGACCTTGTCTCCGAGCTCGTGGATGGGCCCCGCGTTGTTCCATCGGGATTCGCCGACAGACTTGTATTGATCCGCAGGAAGCAAGAAGAGGCACACAAACATCTTGTTCGAACGATGCTAAGACCTCTCGACGAATACTCTGAAGATTGAATCTCCGCGCCATGCGTAAATGTTGAATCGATGACTAACACGGTGTTGTCTTTGTTCGCGCGACTCGATACGGATTACTCCGCGCTGTACCTGTATTACGCTCCATCGGATGGACGACCTCGGCCCCCGGTTGAACGAGATCGAAAGCAAGCTCGGACACGTCAAGGAGTACCTTTGACGTCGCGGCGAAACGCGCTCGGCTAGACGAGCTGAAGGAGCTGTCCGCCGCTCCGGGCTTCTGGGACGATCCGGGCTCTGCACAGAAGGTCATGGCGGAGCTCTCGCGCCTCTCCGAAGACGTCACCCTCTACGACCGCATCGCGCAGCGTGCGTCCGACGCGCGCGTCCTGTGGGAGCTCGCCGAGGCCGAAGAGGACGACGCGACCGCCGCCGAGGCCGTGCGCGAGATCGAGACGCTCGAGCGCGACATCGACTCGCTGGAGGTGACGTCGCTGTTGGGCGGCGAGTTCGACGACTCTCCGGCGATCCTCGAGGTGCACGCCGGCGAGGGCGGCACCGACTCGCAGGACTGGGCCGAGATGCTGCTTCGCATGTACCTCCGTTGGGCCGAGCGCCGGGGCGAGAAGACCGAGCTGCTCGAGGTCACCGCGGGCGAGGAAGCGGGCATCAAGAGCGCCACACTGACCGTCTCGGGCCGGCACGCGTACGGGCTCCTCGCGGCCGAGCGGGGCGTCCACCGGCTCGTGCGGATATCGCCGTTCGACGCCGCGAAGCGCCGGCACACGTCCTTTGCGTCCGTAGACGTGACGCCCGAGGTGGAGGACGACGTCGACATCGAGATCTCCCCCGACGAGCTGCGCATCGACACCTATCGCAGCTCGGGGGCCGGAGGCCAGCACGTCAACGTGACGGACTCCGCGGTTCGCATCACGCATCTGCCGACCGGCATAGTGGTCTCGTGCCAGAACGAACGTTCGCAGCTTCAGAACCGCGCGGTGGCGATGCGCATTCTCAAATCCCGATTGCTCGCGCGCGCGCGCGAGGAACGCGAGGCGGAGATGGTGGCATTGCGCGGAGAGAAACGCGACATCGGTTTCGGGTCGCAGATCCGCTCTTACGTGTTGCACCCGTACCAGATGGTGAAAGACCATCGCACCGACGTCGAGACCGGCAACGTGCAAGGAGTGCTCGACGGCGACATCGATCGCTTCATCGAAGCGGAGCTCAAACGCAAGGCGACGCCGGTATAGACGGCGCGATGTCGGAAGTAGGTGCTATGGGTCCATTTGCGACGCCTACTACGCGCGTAGTTGCGCGCGGCGCGCCCACCGCGATGAAGCGCGCCGACCGGCGTAGGATGCATGCTCATGACGATAGAGACGAATGACCTTTCGCCATCCGACGGTCGCTCGACCGAAGCCGTCGTCGAGCGCGTCGAAGCCGCTTCCCTAAAGGAGCTGCGCGACGTCGAGATCGACGACGTGTACGTGCAGATGGATTGGCTGCTGCAATCGCGGCCGACTCCGATCGACCTTTACAACCGGTGGGAGCGACAGAACTGGTCCACCCAAGACCTCGACTTCAGCGAGGACGCGCAGCATTGGAAGGACATGGCCGGGCTCATGGAGGGCTTCCGGACCGAGCTGCAGCGCACCTTCACGCTGTTCTTCGTCGGCGAGCAGGCGGTCACCGACACGTTGTCTCCCTTGGTCCACGCGGCCCCCGACGAGCCCTCGCGCGTCTTTCTCTCGACCCAGCTCGTCGACGAGGCACGCCACTCGGTCTTCTTCTCTCGCTTCTTCGACGAAGTCGTCGGCATCTCCGGTGGGCTGAGCGCCGCCCTGGACGCGGTGCGCGATCGCGTCGTCGGAGGCTTCCGCGTCTTGTTCGACCGCGACCTCGTCAACGTGACCGAGGCCGTTCGCCAGAATCCGCGCGACTACGGCGCGTGGGTCGAGGGCATCACCGTGTACCACTTGATAATCGAGGGGATGCTGGCCCTGACGGGCCAGAAGTACCTCCTCGGAGCGATCCGCGAGCTCGGCATCCTGCCGGGGTTCTATGCGGGCTTCACCGCGGTTGCGCGGGACGAGTCGCGCCACGTCAACTTCGGCGTGAGGGCGCTCATGGAGGCGGGCGTGCGCGATCCCGCCCACTTGAAGCGGGTCGAGGACACGATCTTCCGGCTCCTCGAGCCCGCGTGCCGCACGGTCGCCTCGCCTGACCGCAAGTTCGCGGTCACCCCGGAGGAGACGCCTCCGAACCTGCGCGTGAACCCCTACGAGGTCAGGGAGTTCTCGCTGACGTCCCTGACCAAGCGTCTCCGGGTGGCAGGAATTCCCAAACAGGTCTGTGAGCAGGTCAAAGAGCGCGGGCGCGCCTATTACGAGACGGTCTGGGGGGAATACGAGGACCTGCACGGCGAAGAGCACCCACGACGCTTTTACGACCGAATGGCGACCGCTAGCTCCTGAGGGTTCGCTACCCTCGAAAGCACATGATCAGGACAGTCAACGTCGAGAAGGAATACAAGGGCGGCATCAAGGCCCTCATCGACGTCTCCATCGACATCGACAAGGGCGAGTTCGTCTTCATCGTCGGACCGTCGGGCTCGGGCAAGTCGACGTTCCTCAAGCTTCTGACGAAGGAGGAGGAGCCCACCGGCGGCGAGGTCTACGTCGCGGGCAAGAACCTCTCCAGCCTTCCCCGGTGGCGGGTCCCGTATCTCAGGCGAAACGTCGGCTGCGTCTTCCAGGACTACAAGCTCCTCCCGAACAAGACGGTCTTCGAGAACGTCGCGTTCGGCCTCGAGGTGATCGGCCGGCCACGCGCCGTCGTGCAGCGTCAGGTGCCGCAGATCCTCGAGCTCGTCGGCCTCGGCGAGAAGCTCGACCGCTTTCCGGACGAGCTCTCGGGAGGCGAGCAGCAACGCGTCTCGATCGCGCGCGCGTTCGTCAACCGGCCGCTGATCCTGATCGCCGACGAGCCGACGGGAAACCTCGACCCCGCGACGTCGGTGGGCATCATGCGCTTGCTCGACCGGATCAACCGCACCGGCACGACGATCGTGATGGCGACCCACGACCACGCGATCGTGGACTCGATGCGCCGCCGCGTGATCGAGCTCGAGTCGGGTCACGTCGTACGAGACCAATCGCGCGGCATCTACGGAGTCGGCACCTAGATGCGCGTTAGGTACTACGTCACGGAGACGCTGACGAACCTGAAGCGCAACCTGCTCATGTCGGTTGCGGCGGTCTCGACGGTTGCGATCTCGTTGCTACTGCTCGGAGGCGTGCTGATCCTCGGGATGATCGTCGCGAACGTGACGCTCAACTGGGAGTCGAAGGTCGAGGTGTCGGTGTTCTTGCGCGACGACGCTTCTCAGACCGAGATCCAGAAGCTCGAGTCGGATATCCGCGCGATGGACGAGGTCGAGAACGTCACGTTCGTCTCGAAGGACGATGCGTTCGAGGAGTTCAAGGAGATCTACCGCGACCAGCCCGAGTTCTGGCAGTCGCTCAATTCCGACGCGCTTCCGGCGTCGTTACGAGTCAAGCTGACGGACGCCGATTTCGCCGAGGGCATTGCCGCGTCCTTGAACGGCCGGCCCGGAGTGGACGAGGCGAAGTTCGGCGGGGAGATCATCCGTCGGCTCTTACAGGTGAACTCTCTCTTGCGGACGGTGACGTTCGTCATGTCGCTGGTCTTGATGATCGCGGCGGCCGCGCTTATCGCGAACACGATCCGGCTCGCGATCTACGCCCGGCGCGACGAGATCGGCATCATGAAGCTCGTCGGGGCGACGAACTGGTTCATCCGAATACCGTTCATGCTCGAAGGAGTCATCGCGGCCATGGCCGGGGCGCTCGTATCGGGCGGGATCGTCCTCGGCGCGAACGCGTTGCTGTTCTCACGGATGGGCGAGGCCGTCCCGTTCCTCGGCCCGGTGTTCAATTTCACCTCGGGCGAGCTGATGTCGGTCATGTTCGTCCTCCTCGGCGTCGGCGCCCTCGTGGGCCTGATCGGCTCGACGATGGCGCTCCGCCGTTTCCTCGAGGTCTAGCTCCGGGCGGAGCCCGCGCCCTAAAGCGCCTCCGGCCGGAAGCCGACGAATCGCCTAGAGCGTCCGATCCGGGCTGTGTCTGTTGTTGCTGTTGTGGTTCTTGTTACTTAGGATGGTTCGAATGGTCCTGCCTACGGCCCCCTACGCCCGGCGGCGAGCACGGGGTCTGATCGTCGCAGCCTTGCTCCTTTGCCTCGCCGCGAGCGCGCTCCCGGCCGGGGCGACCCCCGAGGACCGCCTGCAACGGATCCAGGAGCGCGAGGACCGGCTCGAGGAACGCATCGAGAGCGTCGATGCCCACGGCGACGACGTCGCCGGCCTCGTCGAGAGCCTCGACTCCCAGCGCCGGGCGATCCAGGGCGACATCGACGAGCTCGACCGCCGCATCGCCGCGCTCGACGGGCGAATCGAGCGGGTCAAGGTGCGCCTGACCGCGGCGCAGAAGACCCTCGCCCTCCTGACTAA
>DATBND010000084.1:0-3600 GCA_036554505.1 Actinomycetota bacterium
CCGCGGCGATCCACAACACGAAGAAGACGCCTGCGCTCGCGAGCTCACCCAGCGCGAAGTGAACGACTCCGGTGAGCCGGTACACGAGGCAATAGGCGACGGCAAACAGCCCGTAGACCGCGCCCGCGGCGAGACCGGTGACCAGGATTTGGACTATTAGGGCCATCGCCTGCGTACCCTAAGGTGGTCGACCTCGAATCAGCCGAACCACACGCTTTGAGGAGCCCGTGGAACCACGACGATGGAGGGTGAGACTCACGCGCCGGTTGTTGCCCGTAGTGATCGCCGGTGCCCTCATGGTCGCGTGCGGCGGGGATCCCGTCGCGCGGGGACGCCGGCCGCGCCCGTCGACCCCCGCCATCTCCGGTGCGATCACGCCCTTCCCCGATGATGCGGAGCTACTGCCGAAGTGCAAGTTCCCGAAAGAGAAGAGCTTCCCGGACTGGGTCCCGGACGGCCTCCCGCTACCGCCCGGCCTGTACGCGTACGAGCACCTGCCGCCCGCCGCGGGCTACAAGCGGGCGTTGTTCGTGACGACGGCGACGACCCAGGAGATGACCGAGCTGGTCCTCGACAAGTGGCCGGGCGCGGGTTATCCGATCGGCCGCGGCGACGCGGAGCCCGGCGAGGTCGAAGCGATATTCACGAAGGCCCCAGGCGTGGGGGCGTTCAAAGCGAACGACATCTACTGCACGCCCGGCTTCAGCATCGTGTACTTGATCTGGGCGCCGAAGGGCGCCGACGATCTCAGCTTGTTGCCGACCCCGACGTCGTCGGGAAGCCCGCTGGTCTGACCCGCGTAGAGCGTGCTAGCCGGTGGGAACGGGCGAGGGCGCCGAGCGGTTCCACTCGTCGGCGGCCTCGAGCAGCAAGAACGCGCGTACGACCTCGGGGTCGAACTCCGTGCCGCTGCCCGTCTCGAGCTCGGCGCGCGCCTGGTCTCTGCTGAGCGCGTCGCGGTACGGACGCGTCGCCCGCATCGCGGCCCACGCCCCACACACGGCGACGATGCGCGCTTCGAGGGAGATCTCGATGTCGGACTTGCCCTCGGGATAGCCGGTGCCGTCGAAGCGCTCCTGGTGCTGGCGGATCACCTGGGCGACTCTCTCGAAGCCCGGCGCGAGCTTGATGATGTCTGCTCCCTGCGCCGGGTGGCTCTGCATGAGGTCCCACTCCTCGGAGCTCAGCGGGCCCTTCTTGTTGAGGATCGCCTCGGGCACGACGACCTTGCCGATTGCGTGGAGCCGTGCGGCGGTCGAGCACGCCCACTGACGGTCGTCGTCGAGGTCGAGCTCCAGCGCGACGAGGCCCGCCCACCGCGCCATGTCGCGGCTGTGACCCTCGTTGGACTGGCGGCGGTCGATGTCGTCGGCGAGGTTCTCGAGGAACGAGAGAAGGCCGCCGTCCGCCCGGATCTCGGTGACCCGGCCGCGCGACACGCTTGGATAATCGCCGCCGCCGGAGGAGGCGGAGTCGTAGGGACGCGCCGAGGCGGAGCCGAAGGCCCTGCTGTCGCTCGTCTCGCTCATAGTCTCGGCTCCATAGCTGCGTTGGAATGCCCCTCGTCCTTGTTGCTTGTCGGTCGAAATCAGGCCTCCCTGAATAGCCGCTTGTAACCATTTTGCCGGGCTTCGGTTAGCCCTCTGCGCGCGTTCGCGTCCGGTTCGTCCGAAACGACGCCTTCGAGGCGGTAGCGGGTCACCGCCGGGCCTGTGCTTTGATTGGCCGACCGGAAAGGAGGCACCATCCAGTCCGACGACTTCGCGCTGACAATCGCCTGCGTGTTCTTCAGCGGAGGCATCGCCGCGACACTCGCTCCGTCGAACCCCGGCGCCGCGTTCCTCATCGCGCTCGCGTTGGTGCTCCTGTCGGTCGCGTCGATCTGGGCGGCGCGGGACGCTGCGAATCTCCCCGACGAGGTGTGGAAGGAGGCGCGGCGCAGCAAGGCGCTGTGGCGGAACATTCTGTTGTTCTTCGCGCCGCTCGGTTTCGGGGGCCTGGCGGCGATCGCCTACTTCGCCGCCGTGCGTCCGCAGCTCGAGCCCGACTCCCCGGCACCCCCCGCGTCCTCATAAGGGTCGGCGACGCGTCTGTAGCCGGCCGTCACGATCCTCCGGCCGAAACCTTCTTCTTCGCGGGCCGTGGCGCGCGGCCGGCTCGCAAGACGGCGTGATCCGAGTGGTCGTCCAGCAGGCGGAGGGCTCCCTCACGCGCCGCGTCGACTACCGCTCCCCTGTCGAAGTGGCGCATCGAGTTCGTGCCTTGTGCGACGAGCTCGGTGACCCACGGTCTGATGACGAGCACTTCCACGCCGCGCCGGCGCGCATCCATCACCTCGCGCCGCAACGACCGCGCGAACAACGAGCGCACGATCATCGGGCCCCACATCTTCGGCTCGGGCAGGCCCCCCTCGTTGCGGTATCCGAGAGGAGCGACGCACAGGATCGCGTCGCAACCCGCCTCGACCGCGAGATCGAGCGAGCTGGCGCTGACGATCCCGCCGTCGACGTACTGACGCTCGCCGATGCGCACGGGCGGAAAGAGCCCGGGTATCGCGGTGGACGCGAGCACCGCGTCGGCCAGCCGGGCCGGAGGCGCGCCGTCCCGTCCGAACACCACGCGTTGTCCGGTGTAGAGATCGGCAGCGCAGACGTAGAGCGTGCGTGAGGGCCACTGGTCGGGCAGGTCCTCGTGCAGGCGGCGCCTCGATTCCTCGGTCGAGTAGAGACCCGATGGGAATGCCCGGCGCAAAGCGGTCCCGGGGACGCGTCCCCTGGAGGCCTTCGACCAGTAGCCACGCGCCGACGCGACTGCAAACGTCGAGCCGATGCCGCGACGGATCCTTTCTCCGCGCGAATGCCACAGGGGCTCGAACATCCTGCGGACCTCGTCGCGCTGGCCCGCCTCGTCGTGCTCGGCGCGCGCGTGGCGTCCATGGGCGTACTCGAAGAAGTCGGAGAGGGTCCAGCCCGTCGCGAGGTAGGAGCCGATGACCGAGCCCGCGCTGGTTCCCACGATCACGTCGAAGAGCGCGGGATCCACGCCCACGTCGTCCAGCGCTTTCAGCACGCCGGCGTGATAGCCCATGCCGACCAGGCCACCGCCGCCGAGCACGAGCCCCAAGGTCATGGCGCGAGCCTACGGCAGGCGGGAACGCCCCCGTCAGCGCGTCCGGCCTTGGCTTGCTTGCACGCTCGCCGGACCCCCGGCGGGCCACCGCGGGCCCGGCCGGGGAAAAATGCGCGATTCGCGGCGGCGCGCAGTAGCGTTTACACGATGGCGCTGTACCTGCTGATGAACCTGCCGCTCGGCATCCTGACCCTGATGGGGGTCACCTCCGTGTCGAGCCGCTGGATCGATGCCCACCGCAAGCAGCGCGCGTTCCGCGCGGGACGTTGTCAGATGCCCGAACACACCAGCCCCGATCGGATATGCGGGATGCCGATCGTCGCCCACATGGACGTGTACGGCGCGTACGGCTACAAGTTCTTCCAATGGCTGTGCGACGAGCACGCGCGCGACGGAGAACGGCGGATGCGCGGCGGCCTGTACCGCATCGAGTGGCTCCGGGAAGGCGCGACGTCGACGCACTCGTAGTCG
>DATBND010000113.1:0-4054 GCA_036554505.1 Actinomycetota bacterium
TCGCGGCGAGCCTGATGATCTCCCGGCGCTTCTCGGGAGTGATTCTTCGCCAGTGCCGTGCCACGCACCCTCCTCTCGACCGGTGGACTTGAAGATCCACCGCTCGCTGAGGTGTTGCGTGGATTACTTGAGGCCGCCGACCGTATCGGTCCGCCCACGTCCAAAGGTCGGTCAACGAGCGCGGGCGAGGAGCGGGCGGGCTTCGCCGACGACGTAATGCGAGCCGGTCACGACGACGAGGTCGCCGGGAGCCGCGGACTCGGTCGCCATCGACAGCGCGGACGGCACGTCGTCGGCGACGACAGACTCCAGGCCGAAGTCGCCGGCCGCGTCGGCGAGCTCGCTTGCAGGGACGGCGCGGGCGTTGCGCGGCTCTGCAACCACGAGCGAGCACGGCATCCGTGCGAGCTCGGCCAGCATCCCGCGATAGTCCTTGTCGGCGAGGACCCCGAGCACGACGAGAGCACGCTCGAAGGCGAACGCCTCCACGATGCTCGTGACGAACGCCGACATGCCGTCGGGGTTGTGCGCGACGTCGAGCACGACCGGCGCGGCCCCCTCCGCACGGAAGGTCTCGATCCGTCCGGGCGCGCTCGTCTTTCCGAGGCCCTCGAGCACGAGGTCGTGCGCGAGCGGCTGCGCCGGCAGAAAGCGCGTTATCGCCTCGAGCGCGATCGCCGCATTGACACCTTGGTGACTGCCGTGCAACGGAAGAAAGAGATCGTCGTAACGGCCTGCCGAGGTATCGACCGCGACATAGCGTCCCCCGAACGCGACGCGGTTGTCGCTCTCGTGGAAGTCGCGTCCGAGCGCGGACACCGTGACGTCGTGGCCCTCGAGCGCGTCTTCGAACAACTCGAGGATCGCCGGCGAGCGTTCGCCCGTCACTATCACCGACCCCGGCTTGACGATGCCGACCTTCTCCGCCGCGATCGCCTCGCGCGTGTCCCCCAGCAGGCCCGTGTGGTCGAGGCCGATGTTCGTGATCACCGCGACCGGCGCGTCGACGACGTTGGTGGCGTCCCACCGGCCCCCGAGCCCGACCTCGATCACGACCGCGTCGACGGGCGTCTCGGCGGCCCACAAGAAGAACAACCCGGTGAGCACCTCGAAGTAGGTGAGGTGCGCGCCCACGTCGGCCTCGACGTGACCGAGATAGGGGCGGAGGTGGTCGAACGCCTCGCCGAACGCGGCCTCGGAGATGGGCTCGCCCGACAGCGCGATCCGCTCGCGCACCGACTCGAGGTGCGGCGACGTATACGTCCCCACGGTCAAGCCCGTCGCGGACAGAAGCGACGTCGCGATCCGAGCCGTCGACGTCTTGCCGTTGGTGCCGGTTATGTGGATGGCCTGAAGTCGTCGCTCGGGATGGTCGAGCGCCGCGCACAACGCCTCGATCCGATGCAGCGACGGCGCCATCGACTTCATGGCGTCGACGCCGAGCGAGTCGAGGTACGCCTCGGCGTCCTCGTAGCCCACTAGCGTTTCGGCTCGGGCTCGCCGAGGACGACCTCGATGCGCAGGCCGGACGCGCCCTCCTCGGGATGGAACGTGTGCGAACGCACGTTGCCCGTCGACTCGACGTCGGGCAAGACCGACTCGAGCAGGCGGATGTCCTCGGGCGAGCCCCACACGTCCAACGTCTCCACGGGCACCTTCAGCGACACCTTGGCCTCGGACTTGGCGCGGCGGATCTCGGTGATGACCGCCACCGCGACGTCGAAGCAGCCGTCGTCCTCGCCGGCGTCGAGCTCCGCGAGATCGGGCCAGCGCGCCCGGTGCACTGACGAGCCAGGGTGGATCGTGCTCCACACCTCCTCGGTGATGAACGGGACGAACGGCGCGAGCATCCGCACGACCGCATCGAGCGATTGCCGCAAAGTCCCGAGAGCCGACGGATCGCCTGCATAGGCCCGGCTCTTGGCGAGCTCGAGATAGTTGTCGCAGAAGTCGGCCCAGAACCACGACTCGGTCGCCTCGAGCGCGCCGGTGTGGTCCCACGCCTCCCACTCGGACGTGACCTCCGAGATGCGTTGGCGAAGACGTCCGACCAGCGCGCGGTCGAGTGGCTTGTCGGGCGCGCCCGACTCGCCCTCGAACCCGTTCACGAAGCGCGCCGCGTTCTTTAGCTTCGTGATCAATCGCTTGCCCTCGCGATAGACGCTGTGGTCGACGGCGGGATCGGTGCCGAGGCGCGCGGAGCCGGCCCAGTAGCGGACCGCGTCGGAGCCATACTCGTCGAGGAGATCAGTGGGTACCACGACGTTGCCCTTGGACTTCGACATCTTCTTGCGATCGGGATCGAGGACGAACCCGCTGATCGCCGCGTGGTACCAGGGGATCGATCCGTCCTCGAGGTACGAGCGCGTGATGGTCGTGAACGCCCACGTACGAATGATGTCGTGAGCCTGCGGGCGCAGGTCGGTCGGGTAGAGCTTCGCGACCATCTCCGGGTCGTCGGGCCAGCCGTTCGGGATGAGCGGCGTGAGCGACGACGTCGCCCAGGTGTCGAACACGTCCGGGTCGCCGACGAAGCCGCCGGGGACCCCGCGCTGCGACTCGTCGAACCCCGGCGGCGCGTCGACGCTCGGGTCCACGGGAAGGTCCTCCTTGCGCGGAAGCAGCAGCTCGCCGTGGTCGATCGTCCCGTCGGCGCGCACCCGGTACCAGATGGGGATCGGCACGCCGAAGTAGCGCTGACGACTCGCGCTCCAATCCTGGTTGAGCCCCTCGACCCAATCCTCGTAGCGCTTGCGGAACAGGTCCGGGTGCCACTGGATCTTGCGGCCCTGCTCGACGAGCTCTTTCTTCTTGTCCATGACCTTGATGAACCACTGGCGCGAGACGACGAACTCGAGTGGTCGCTCGCCCTTCTCGAAGAACTTGACCGGCCGCCGGACGACCTCCGGCTCACCTTCCGTCGCGCCCGCCTCGTCGAGCATCTGCGCGAGCACCTTGCGCGCCTGGTTGATCGAGAGCCCGGTGATCTTGTCGTGATGGCGACGCGCCAGGTCAGGCTCGATGGATTCCCAGGGCTCGTCGCCCCACTCGGCGGGAAGGATCCGGCCATCGCGCCCAATCACCTCGCGCGCGGGGACGCCCATCTGTCGCCACTTGTCGACGTCGGCCGCGTCGCCGAAAGTGCAGACCATCAGGATGCCGGTTCCCTTTTCGGGATCGGCACTCTCGTCGGCCATGATCGGGACGGGGGCCCCGAAGAGAGGAGTCACCGCGGTCTTGCCGATGACGTCTCGATAGCGCGCGTCGTCGGGATGGGCGACGACCGCTATGCAGGCCGGGAGCAGCTCCGGGCGTGTGGTCGCGACGACGACCTCGCCTCCGTCGCGCAGCGCGAACTTGACGTGGTGATACGCGCCTTCTTTCTCTCTGTCCTCGACCTCGGCCTGAGCGACCGCCGACTGGAAGTCGACGTCCCACATCGTCGGCGCCTCGCGGAGCTCGGCCTCGCCCTTCTCGACCAGACGGATGAACGACCACTGGCTCACGAAGCGCGAGCGACGGTCGATCGTCGCGTAGGTGTGACTCCAGTCGACCGAGAGCCCCACGCGCTGCCACACTTCTTTGAATTGCTTCTCGTCCTCGTCGACCACGCGATCGCAGAGCTCGATGAAGTTCGAGCGCGACACCGGTATGACCTCGCCTTGTCGGCCGAAGTCGACGTCGAGGTCGGCGTCGTAGGGCAGCGACGGATCGCAACGGACGCCGAAGACGTTCTGGACCCGGCGCTCGGTCGGAAGGCCGTTGTCGTCCCATCCCATCGGGTAGAAGACGTTGAACCCTCGCATCCGCTTGTAGCGGACCATCACGTCGGTGTGCGTGTACGAGCACACGTGGCCGATGTGCAGGGCGCCGCTGACGGTCGGCGGAGGGGTGTCGACGACGAAGGTCTCGTCCCGCCCCCGCGTGGGGTCGTACCGGTAGACGCCCTCGGCCTCCCAGTACGCGCGCCACCGGGCTTCGATCTCGACGTTGTCGCTCTGTTTCTTGCTCACTCGACTCCGATCACCGTGCGGGCGCTCGTTCGGCCGCCCTC
>DATBND010000132.1:0-6069 GCA_036554505.1 Actinomycetota bacterium
CGCCCTTCCAGCGGGCGGGCCTTAACCTGTCACCCGCATGCAGACGTGCCCCAACTGTGGTGAGGCGAATCAAGACACGGCCCGGTTCTGCCAGGCCTGTGGCACGCCGCTCGCGCCGGCCACCGAGGAGGTAAAGCTCCCGGCCGAGAGCCGCAAGATGGTCACGCTCGTCTTCTGCGACCTCACCGGCTCGACGGCCCTGGGCGAGAAGATGGATCCCGAGTCGCTGCGCCGGGTCGTGACCCGTTATTTCAACGACATGAAGGCCGTTCTAACGCGCCACGGAGGGACAGTCGAGAAGTTCATCGGCGACGCGGTCATGGCTGCCTTCGGGATCCCGACCCTGCACGAGGACGACGCCTTGCGCGGAGTGCGTGCGGCCGTCGAGATGCAGCAGGCCATGGAGGAGATGAACCTCGACCTCGAGCTCGAATACGGGGTCGGGATCAAGGCTCGCATCGGCGTCAACACCGGGGAGGTCATCGCGGGCGACGCGTCGCAGGGCCACGGGTTCGTGAGCGGAGATGCGGTCAACGTCGCGGCCCGGCTCGAGCAGACCGCGCCCCCCGGTGAGGTGCTCATCGGCGAGGCGACCTACCGGTTGGTGCGCGACGCGGTGAAGGTCGAGCCCGTCGAGCCGCTCGAGCTCAAGGGCAAGTCCGAGCGCGTGCCCGCGTACCGGATTTTGGAGGTCATCCCGCACGCGCTGGGGACGTCGCGCCGTCTGGACTCGGCGATCGTCGGACGCGATCAGGAGCTCGCGCAGCTGCTCGAGGTGTTCGACAGCGCGGTCGCCGAAGGCGCGTGCCGCCTCGTGACGATCTTCGGGATGGCCGGCTCGGGGAAGTCGCGCCTGACCGCCGAGTTCCTGACGTCGCTCGGGGGCCGCGTCACCGTTCTGACCGGGCGATGCCTTCCCTACGGCGAGGGGATCACGTATTGGCCCGTGTCCGAGGCGGTGAAGTCGTTCTGCGACATCAAGGAGCTCGACTCCGCGGACAAAGCCAAGGGCAAGGTCTCTGCGGTGCTGCCCGAGGCCGAGGAGTCTGCGCTGATCGTCGACCGCATCGCTGCCGCGATCGGCCTGTCGGACGCTACGCCGGACACGCAGGAGACGTTCTGGGCCGTGCGTCGCTTCTTCGAGGAGCTCGGGCGCGAGAAGCCGGTCGTCTTCCTGTGCGATGACATCCACTGGGCCGAGCCCACGATGCTGGATCTCATCGAGTACCTCGCGGGATTCAGTCGCGGCGTCCCGATGCTCCTCCTCAGCCCGTCGCGCCAGGACCTCCTCGACACGCGCCCGTCGTGGGGCGCGGACTCCACGACGATCTCGCTCGAGCCGCTCGACGAGAGCCACATCGGGCGGCTCATCGAGAACCTGCTCGTGGACGCGCATCTACCCGACACCGTCCGAAGGCAGATCACGGCCGCGGCCGAGGGCAACCCGCTCTACGTCGAGGAGATCCTACGAATGCTGATCGACGACGGGATCCTCGAGGAGCACGAAGGGCGGTGGAAGGCGGTCGGCGAGATCGGCGACCTGACGATCCCGCCGAGCATCCAGGCGTTGATCGCGGCGCGCCTCGACCGCCTCGGCGTGAACGAGCAGGCGGTCACGCAACGAGCCGCGGTGATCGGCAAGACGTTCTATTGGGGAGCCGTGTCGGAGCTGTCCCCTGAGGCGCTGCGCATGCGCGTCGGGCACTATCTCCAGTCGCTCATCCGCAAGGAGCTCGTGCTGCCGGACGAGTCCAACTTCGCCGGCGAGGATGCGTTCCGGTTCGGGCACATCATGATCCGCGATGCGGCGTACCAGGCCATGCCGAAGGAGCTCCGCGCCGAGCTGCACGAGCGCTTCGCGGAATGGCTGACGGCCAAGACGGGCGATCGCGTCAAGGAGTTCGAGGAGATCCTCGGATACCACTACGAGCACGCGTACCGGCTTCGTCAGGAGCTGGGCCCCCTCGACGAGAAAGGCGAGGAGCTGGGCCGGCGCGCGCTCGAGCTGTTGACCGCGTCGGGGAACAAGGCGTTCGCTCGCACCGACATGCCGGCCGCGGTGAACCTGTTGGGGCGCGCGGCCAAGCTCCTGCCGATCCGCGATCCCAGGAGGTTGCAGCTCTCCCTGACTCTGTCGGACGCGCTGATGGAGATCGGCGAGCTGCAGGAGGCCGGCGAGGTCATCGAGCAGATCCTCAAGGTATCGAAGGTGCTGAAGGACCAGGCCATGGAGGCGCGCGCGTCGTTGCAGCGATGTCTGTTACGCAGCTACACCGACGTGGAGAACTGGAAGGACGAGGCGCGCAGCGAGACCGAGCGGCTCATTCCTCTGTTCGAAGAGCTGGGCGACGACTTCGGGCTGGCGCGCTCGCAATTCCTCCTCGCGCAGGTGCACTGGGACGACTACAAGATGGCGGCGGCCGAACAGGCGCTCGAGCAGGCGTTGGCCCACGCGCGCGATGGGGGGAACTCGCACGACGAGGCGAAGATCCTGTCGTCGTTGTCGGCGACGTTGTTCTGGGGGCCGGCGCCCGCAGACAAAGCGATCGCGTTGTGCGAGGAGATCATCGAGAAGAGCGGCGGCAACCGTTTCGTTCAGGCGACGTGCATCCTCAGGACCGCCGGCTTGCAGGCGATGCGCGCGGAGTTCGACGAGGCGCGCTCGCTCGTGGCGCGGGCGCGCGGGATCTTCAACGACCTCGGTCAGGCGTTCCCTCTCGCACGCAGCACGCACGAGGCGGGCTTCATCGAGCTCCTCGCCGACGACCCGGCCCGCGCCGAGACCGAGTTCCGGGAGGGGATCGCCGCGCTCGAGTCGATGGGTGAGAAGGCGTTCCTCGCGACGTCGGCGGTGCTGCTGTCGCAGGCCCTGTACGCGCAGGGCCGCTTCGACGAGGCGATGGAGGCGAACGAGATGGGCGAGGACGCATCGGGCGACGACCCCGCCATGAAGGCCGAGTGGGGGCCGTGGCGGGCGCGCATCCTGGCCCAGCGGAGCGAGATGGACGCCGCGGTGGCGCTCGCGCGCGAGGCGCTCGAGATCGCGGCCGAGCCCGACGACGTGTTCGTGAGGGGGGGCGCCCTGCAGGGCCTAGGCGAGGTGCTGTTGCTCGCGGGCAAGAAGGACGAGGCCACCGGACCGTTGCGGGAGGCGCTTCAGATGTACGAGGCCAAAGGCGTCGCCCCGATGGTAGCGAGGGTCACCGCGGCCCTGGCCATGGCCGACGCCGGGGTCTGATGCCGGCCGATCGAGAGGTGGCGACGCCGCGCGCGCCCGACCAGCCCATCGCCGAGATCGATCCGTCCGCGGCCGAGCATGACGCGTCCCCGGCTCAGCCGCCGCAGCCCCCGGCCGAGCCGCCGCCGGGCCCTCACCGGGGCCTCGAGCTTCCCGCCGTCCCTACCCGCACCGAGATCCGGAAGGCCGCCGGCTACTGCTTCAAGGTGTGGGCGGCCGTCTTCGCCGGGCTCATGTTGTTGGGTCTCGTGGGCATCGCGTTGCTCGAGCCCAACACCCCCGCCGACGTGCCGGGGTGGCCCTCCCCCCCTCTCACGCCCGGCTACCACAATGCCCTGACGGCGTACGAACGATGGGACGCGCTCTGGTACCTCAGGATCGCGTCCGACGGCTACGACGTCGCCGACAAGAGCGCGGCGTTCTTTCCCGGCTATCCGCTCCTCACGCGCGGGGTATCGCTGGTGACGGGCAACCATCCGCTCGCCGGCGGATTCATCGTGGCGAACGTCGCGTGCTTCCTCGCCCTTCTCGTCGTGTACCTGATGACCGAGCGTGAGTTCGACGAGCGCCGCGCACGCCTCACCGTGTTGCTCATGGCTCTGTTCCCCACCGCGTTCTTCTTCTTCGCCCCGTTCTCGGAGTCGACGTTCATGCTGTTCGCGGCGACGAGCCTCTTCGCCGCGCGCCTGGGGAAGTGGTGGCTCGCGGCCCTCGCGGGCGCGCTCGCGGCGGCTACCCGCAGCATCGGCGTCACGCTGGCCCTGCCGTTGTTCGTCGAGGCCGTCCGGCAGCTACGGGCCAAGCCTCCCGAAGAACGGGGTGCCGGCGCGGTCCTCTATCGCCTGGCGTGCTGCGGGGGCCCGGCGCTGGGGATCGGCGCGTACCTCGCCTATTGGGAGATCTCTGCGGGCGACTGGCAGCTCCCGTTCGCGTCGCAATCCGGATGGCTGCGCGAGTTCTCATGGCCGTGGGAGACGCTCTATTGGGGCACGAAGCTCGGCCTGGACTTCATCGGCTCGTTCCCCGGAGGCTTCCACACCCTCGACCTCGTGATCGTCGCGTTCGCGTTCGTGGCCATGATCTGGCTGACGCTCAAGTGGGTGGCGCTGAAGCTCCCCGGCATCTACACGAGCTATGCCCTCATCAGCTTCGTCGTGCCGCTCCTCCTGGTGTTCGGCGGCCGCCCGTTCATGTCCATGCCCCGATTCCTCCTCGTCGTGTGGCCGATGTTCTGGGCGTTCGTCGCGTTCGCCGACCGCTTCAAGGCGCGCGATCTGATCGTCTCGGCGTCGGCTGCGGGGCTCGGGGCGTGCGCCCTTTTGTTCGTCAACTGGTACTTCATCTTCTGACCCGGTGTCTCACCCGGCGGGGCGCGTCCCGGGTCGTAGCGTCCGCTACCCGGCCGGTACCAGTGCGCCTCGGTCCCGACCAGCGCCACGCCCCAGTGGTGCTCGTGCACCAGCTTGTGATGGAAGTGACAGGTCAGCACCAAGTTGTCGAGGTCGGTCGGCCCCCCGTGCTCCCAGTGCCAGACGTGATGAGCCTGCAGGAACGCCCGGCTCCCACACCCGGGAAACGTGCACCCGAAGTCGCGCCGGCGCAGCTGTCGCATCAGCCACGGAGGAACCCCGCGCGACGACCGTCCGATCCCCGACGCGTTGCCGTCCGCGTCGGTGAGTACGAACTGCAGCCGGGCATCGCACGACAGTCGGCGACAGGTCTCCGGATGAAGCACCGTCCCGTCCTCCAGCTCCCCGTTCGCTTCGGGATCCAGGCGCGTATGCACCACCACCGTCGCCCTATCGGCGTCGGAGTCCTGGCTGATCGCTCGCGATGCCATCGCCCACAGCGCGTCCGCGCAGCGCTCCTCCAGGGTGTCGTCGGCCGACCGCTCCATCCCCTCCGGCAAGTCGTCGTCGGGCATCTCCGGGAGCCTGTCGGCGAGTCGCTTGATCGCGCTCGCAATTGCGGCGCCCTCCGCCGCGGGGAACTCGCCGTACAAGCCCATCCGCCGGCCGTCGTCGAAGTGCCACCACCGAAGGGAGCGCGCCCTGTCAGCATCTTGGACCTGTTGGATAAGCGCCTTCTCCGCGAGATCGCCTCGACGTCGTATCGCCCCCGTCGGAACGCGCCGCGCCCAAGCGATCAGGTCTTCCTCGTCGCGGGGGGTAGCGAAACGGGCAAGCTCGACGACCCTTTCGATGTTGAGGACTCCGCAGGCGAGCGCGGCAGAAGTCTTGGGAAGGTCGACGAGGGCGTAGGCGGCATGCACCCACCGTCGGGCCGCCCACTGCGTGATTCCCAGATGGCCCGACAACCACTGCGCCATGTCACGGCACCCGTCGCGGCGCCATGCCTCGGTCCTGTCGCACTCGAGGATGTGGTCGAGCAACCTACGTTGTCGCGCGCAGATGTCGGAGTGCAGGCCCAGCATGGCTTCGACGTGCTCGTCGACACGTTCTCGGGAGGAGGACCGGTCGATCGTTGCGCTGGCCATGTGGCGAAGCTAACGAACGTGCGTTCGCAGGGGTGTGGCGCGGACCACAGCGCGACGCGCCCGGCAGAGACAGGCTAGGCGCTCGGCTCCCAGCGGAGCTTCAGGTCACGCGCCGCCCTCGCCTCGTCGGGCCGGCGCACCGGCGTCGTGACCGGGGCCCCGCGCACGAGCTGGGGATCCGACTCGGCCTCGCGCGCGATCTGGAGCAGCGCCTCGGCGAGCCCGTCGATCGTCTCCTTGGACTCCGTCTCGGTCGGCTCGACCATCAGCGCCTCTTCAACGATCAAGGGGAAGTAGACCGTCGGAGGGTGGTAGCCGAGGTCGATCAGGCGTT
>DATBND010000136.1:0-13938 GCA_036554505.1 Actinomycetota bacterium
CACGGGAGAGTTCGACCCGTCCGAGCCCTCTCCTGTCGCGGGTACCATCGCTCCTGGCAGGTATTGGCTTACCGGTCGGACCAGGCGCCGCCCCGGCGCGCGTCTGGGACAACCAGGCGCCGCCCCCGGCGCGCGTCTGGGACACACCAGGCGCCGCCCCCGGCGCGCGTCTGGGACACACAGACGCCGCCCCCGGCGCGCGTCTGGGACAAGAGGAGGGATGCGCTCATGGCCAACGACGACGACCGCGATCAGCGACGAGACGGGCCGACCCTCGACCTGGAGGCGCTCGAGGCCCACGCCGAGAGCCTGTATCTGCACCGGTTCGTGGAAGCCGTCCGCCGGGCCCGGGGCGAACACGGCCGCTACCTCCGCATTCGCCCCGGCGACGAGCTCGCCATCAGGGCCGCCGGCGACGGCAGCGCGGCCTACCTCGACCAGGTCCTCGTCGACCCTAGCGGCAACGGGTCCCGCTCGCCCTCGAGGAACTAACCAATGGCACCCGACGGCGAGGGGCTCGGCTCGGCCCTCACGAAGCTCCCCGAACGCGTCGCCGCTCTCGTGGAGCTCATCTCGACGCTCGACCTCCGGGTGCGCGCCGCGCTCGACGGGCTCGAGGAGATGCGCACGACCGTCACCGGCTTCGAGAGCCTCGGGACCGAGGGCGATCGCCTCGCCGCCGACCTGCGCGCCCGCATCGAGACGACCGACGCTCGCATCAACCGAGATCTCGACGATCTGAAGGCCGCGCTGATGGCGAAGATCGGAGAGGTCGACCTCGCCGACATCGGGCCGCGCTTTCAGCGCATCGAGGAGGCGATCCTCAACATCGAGATCGCGACGGTGAACCTCGACCAGAACTTCGAGGGCGCGCTGGAGATGCTGCCGAACTTCATGACCCGGCGCGTGAAGGAAGAGGGAAAGAAAGCCGCACCGACGACGACGGTCGACCTCGGCCGCTAGGAACGGCTAACGGCGGCGGTTCAAGACCTTCTCGCGCGCCATCTCCTGAGACAGCATCAAGAACCCGAACGCGAACGACATCACGACGGCCCCGGCTCCGAGCGCCCTGATCGGAGTTATCAGCGACTCGGCCTCGTCCTCGTAGCGAGCGAACGCGAGCTCCTCCTCGATGTCGTGCGACGCCGTGACGTGGGCTAGCTGCGGCTGCTGCTCTTCCTGATGCACCATGCCGGCCTGCGCCTGGGCCTGCGTCTGCGACTGGCTCGCCGACGAGATCTCCAGGATCGGCGGGGGTGGCGGAGGCGGGGGCGGGAACGCGAGAGCTACCAGGGCCGCGGCCGCAGGCGGAGCCGGCGGCAACGGGAGCTCGGGCTCCTCGGGCTCGGCCGGGTCGGGCGGCCGGCACACGACGGTCGCCGATGCATGCGGGTCGGCGCGCCTCTCGAGGGGGACCTCGAGATCGACTTCGTAGGCGCGCGTCGCGCTGAGGCGCGGGCACTTGAAGGTCACGTCGAACTCGAGGCGCTTGGTGGTCTGCAGGACGATGTTCGTGTGCACGGCGGGCGAGACCTTGTCGATGATGACCGGCGGGCCCGATGTCTTCAACGCGACGTCGTTGGTGTCGACGGTCGCCTCGAGAAGCCGCTGTATCCCCGTGTCCAGCCCTGTGTCCTCGACCCGCTGGTTCGGGTCGAAGTTGCACACGAGGGGCTCGCCTTCGGCGAGTTCTATCGTTCCGTTCCCGTCGCAGTCGACACCGCCGGCAGGAGCGAGGGCTCCCGTCTCGCGCGCAACCTTCTTGAGATCGGGCAGCGAGGCCGCGCCGGTCGACAGGCCGACCTGGATCACGCCGTACTGCTGCAGAGCAGCAATCGCCTCTCCATCACCGGTCATGTCCGGCCGCTGCAAGCTGTTGAGGTCGCCCGGTCCCGGCTCCGACACCGTCTCGTTCGTCGGAAACGACTCGTCCACCGCATGGAGGATCACCTTCGTCGCGTCGGCGTTGAACGTCGCTTGCTGGCCGGGCGGGATGTCATGGTCGAACCCGCCGGTCACCGGCGTCCCGAGGTTCTGGCCGGCCCCCGTGACGGACTGGTACAGGGCCGCGTACATCTACCTGTATTCACCGCCGCCGTCCGGCGTCAGGGTCTCGAGGGCCGTCGCGAGCTCGTCGCCGCAGCCATCGCAGAGGTCCAGCCGCTGCTTGTACGCGTAGTTCGGCTCGCAGTCGTTCGTGCTCGCGCGCTCGCCGTCCTCACATGGTCGCTTCGGCGGAGTACGCGCCGGATAGGCCCGGTAGTCGCCGAGGCCGATTCGCTCCGCGATGTTCTTCTCCGCCAGCCCGTTGGCGATCCGGGCGACCGAGCGCGCGACGTTCTGCAGGAACGTCGTGGTGCTGGCCGACGTGTCGAGGAGGAAATACACGTCCAACGGCAGCGGCCGGGGCGGGAGCTTCAGGTGATACGACACGGTCTTGCTCTGCCCGGGCTTCATGACGATGCGCCGCTTGGCCGGGCCCAGCTTGGGCGGGAACTGCACGATGGGTGCGCCGTCGCCGATGTTCTGCGCGATGTCGATCAGGAAGTCGGGCAGGCGCTCGTAGAAGTCCCCGACGGGACCGGTGTAGATCTGGATGGTGCCCGAGGTGTGGCCGGAGAACGACTTGATCAGCCCGCGCGACGCGACGATCCCCTGGATGCCCGGAGCGGGCTGCTCGAGATCGACCCACGACAACGTCTGGCCGTCCCACGCGAACGCGTTGCCCCCGGCCGCGATCACGAGAGTGTCCTTCGTGTCCCCGTGCGCGACCGACTCGACGGCTGCCCCGACTCCGCGCAGGGTCGCCTCGCCCCAGCCCCCCGTCGCGTTCGACCGGAACCAGTCCCCCAAGCCGGGCACGAACACCGACACGTGCGCGGGCCCGGCGCCGTTGTAGACGTCCACCGGACCGGTGTCGCGCGAGAAATAGTCGACCTTCGTGAACGAGACGCCGCCGTCGATCGAGTGGTACAGACCGGTCGTGGCCGTGGCCCACAGCTCGTCGGAGTCTTGGGGATCGATCTCCAAGCCGGTCATCACGTCCTGCGCGCGCGACCGCGAGAGGTCGGACTGAAGGGTCCACGTCGCGCCGGAGTCGCTGCTCTTGTAAAGGGCGTCGATCGTGTCGTCTCCCTGTGCGATCGCGAGGTAGACCTCGTTGGGATCGTTCGGGGCGACGCGCAGCAGGATAGGACGGCCCGTCGGCGGCAGCCCGAGGTCGGACGGCGCCCACGTCTTGCCGCCGTCGTGCGACGCCACCACGTGAGGACGCTTGACGCCCTGAATCGTCTGTTCGACCAGCGCGTACGCGTCGAGGGCGGAGGTCGACTCGTCGACCTCGAGGTCGACGATCGTCGAATCGTCCGCGCTGAAACCCGCCGCGTCCGTGAGGGTGGGGAGGGCCTTTCGAGGCCTCCACGAGTCGCCCTGGTTGCCCGAGACCTGGAGCTCGGTGCCGTTGGTGACATAGAGGACGCTCGTGTTGTTCGGATCCCACGCGTATTGCGTGATCGCGTCGCGGCCCGAGCCCCAACGCGGTCCCTGCACGGTCTCCCAGTAGAGGCTCGGGTCGACGTCCTCGCGCCGGTCGCCCGGTGACTGTCGAGCGCCTTCAGCGCCGGCCGCGCCCGCGGCCAGCGGCGCGACGAGGACGGTCATCGTCATCACGGCCACGAGGAAGCGGGCGACCGAGGATCGTCGGTTCGTCATGTCCGGGCGCGGGGTCCTATTCGGGGTCTAGTCGGAAGGCTTCGCAGTCGTCTTCCTCCTATTCGCCGCCGAGCCCCTGGTTCCCGCCCGGCCGTTGCCCGACGAGAGGTCCCATGCGGGGGCCTTGTAGTCGGAGGAGGCGACGGGCTTCAGGACGGCCTCGACCTCCTCGCCCTCCAGCGTCTCCTCGGTGACGAGACGGGTGGCGAGCTTTTCGAGGATCTCCCGGTTGGCCACCAGCAAGCGCGTCGCCTCCTGCTCGGCGGCTGCCAGGAGGCGATCGATCTCGCTCTCCATCTCCTGATGGGTCTCGTGCGATATCTCCGAGAGCGTGGCGTCGCCGCCGAGGAACTCGTCGATCTCGTGCGACAAGAGCCGGCGGCGCTTGCTGCCCATCCCGAACCGGCCGACCATGTCCCGAGCGACGTTCGTCGCTTTCTCGAGATCCTCCTCGGCCCCCGTCGACGGCTCCCCGAACACGAGCTCCTCCGCCGCGATGCCCCCCATCATCGTGACGAGCTGGGAGAAGAGCTGACCGCGGGTCAGGAGCACGGCGTCGCTCGACCGGATGCCGGCGGACGCGACCGCCTTTCCCCGCGCGAGGATCGACACCCGGTGGACGTCCTCCAACCGACCGGAGGCGGCGGCCACGACCGCGTGGCCACCCTCGTGATACGCAGCCCGCTGCTCCTCCTCGTCGGTGAGCACTCGCCCGCGCTTCTTCGGGCCCGCGAGCACGCGCTGGATCGCCTCTTCGAGCTCGGGCATCTCGATCTCGAGGTTGCCTTCGCGCACCGTGAGCAGCGCGGCTTCGTTGAGCACGTTGGCCAGGTCCGCTCCGGAGAAGCCCGGCGTGCGCTTGGCGAGGTACTCGAAGTCGACCTTGGCCGCGACCGGCTTGCCCTTGGCGTGCAGCTCGAGGATCTCCTGACGTCCCTCGGAGTCCGGCTGATCGATCGTGACATGCCGGTCGAAACGTCCCGGACGCAGGAGCGCGGGGTCGAGGATGTCGGGCCGGTTCGTCGCGCCGATCACCACGATGCCCGCGCTGACCTCGAACCCGTCCATCTCCACGAGCATCTGGTTGAGCGTTTGCTCGCGCTCGTCGCTGCCGCCGCTCGATCCACCCGAGCCACGCTTTCGGCCGGCCGCGTCGAGCTCGTCGATGAACACGATCGCCGGCGCGACGAGACGCACTCTCTGGAAGAGGTCACGCACGCGCGCCGCGCCGACGCCGACGAGCGACTCGACGAACTCCGCGCCTGCGACCGAGAAGAACGGGACCCCGGCCTCTCCGGCCACGGCTTTCGCCAAGAGCGTCTTGCCGCAGCCCGGCGGCCCGACGAGGAGCACGCCCTTCGGCGGCGTGGCCCCTATCTCCTCGTACTTCGCGGGGTCGGCGAGATAGTCACGCACCTCTCGCAACTCGGCGACTGCCTCGTCCGCGCCGGCGACGCTATCGAACGTGATGGACCCGGCGGCCTTACCGCGCACTCGCCGCGATCCGATCGTGCCGAACATCATGACCTCGCCGATGCCCGAGCCGCTCCCGCGCGACACCGAGAACAACAGGCCGAAGAGGTTGGCGAGGATCATCAGCGGCAGGAGGAAGGTCGTGACCGCGCTCACCGCACGCTTGGTCGATTGTGGATCGACCGTCACGCGCGCGCCGGCCGCGGTCACCGTCTCGGCAACGAGAGCGGTGAGCGCGTCGCTCGACGGATATGACACCCAGTAGGTGCCTGCGCCGGTCGGGGCGCGCGACGGCGGGGTCGGAGTCGGAGAAGGGGTGGGAGCCGGTTGGTTGCCGCCGCCGGCGTTCGCCTGGTCGTCCTTCGCGCCGGCTTCGTTCTTACTCGCGTCGTTCTTACCCGCGTCGTTCTTCTTGCCGGCGTTCCCGGGAGGCGTGCCCGCGGCACCGCGTGAACCTTCCTCAGCGGACTCCTCGCCCTCCTCGGTGGTCGCGCCCGGCAGCGGGATGCCCTTCGCGAGGTACTCGCCGGCGACGACGGAGTCTTGGTCCAAGAAGCGCGCGGAGTCGAGGCGGCGCTCCTCCGCCAGCGCGCTGAGCTGGTCAACCGAGAGCTGACGGCCGGGCAGCTCCTTGCGGACGACGTAGGACTGGGCCCACGCGTAGCTGCCGAGCAGCACGGCCAGCGAGAACAGCAGCGCATACGTGCTGCGCTTGCGACCGCCTCGCTTACGCGCGGCGCGCTTGCGCCGACGACGCAACAGCCACCGCTGCGAGTGCATGCGCACGCGCCGCAGCGGCGAGGGCTTCGTGTCGGGCTGCCCGGTCGCGGGGGGCGTCGCGCCGGGCGACGGCGGCCTCGGTGGTGGGTCTTCCGTCTGCGCTGTGCTCATTGATTCAGCCACCCCCCATCGACGCGCCCGCGCCCTCCGTTGGTCGCATGGCCGCTGAGAGCCGCCCCCCCAGGGGGCCCACTCTCTCTTAGTACGTTATCCGCGGCAAAAGGTCTCGGCTGGCCCACCATCCCGGCTGGCCCACCATCCCGGCTGGCCCCCCATCCCGGCTGGCCCCCCACCGAACCGGTTCCTCAGCCGCCCGAGACCCTCCTCACCACCAGTCCCACAGCCACGAGCCCGGCCGCCCCGATGGCAATCGGCACCACGGGCACGGACCCTCCGTCGTCGCCGCCCGTGTTGCCGGCAGGCGGGTCGGGGGCCGCGTCCGTAGGCTCGTCGTCGCCGTTGCCGTCCCCCCCGTCGTTCGGGTTGCAGTCCCTCTTGCCCGCGACGGTGAACGCGAACGTCCCCTTCGTGAGGTGCCCGTCCTCGGCCGAGATGACCCGATAGCTCGCCTTCCAGCGCCCCGGCTGGCCGTCGGACAGCTCACCGATGAGCTCGTTCCCTACGACCTCGGTCCGCGCCACGACGTCACGCTTGCACGCGTCGACCACCTTCATGACGGAATCGTTCGACGGCACCTCGCTGAAGGCCATGGTGACCTCGCGGGGCGCGCGCTTCATGCGGGCCCCGTCGCCGGGAGTCGACGCCTCGAGTCCCCCATGAGCGGCGGCGGACGGCGCAAGGACCACCGACAAGGCGGCGACCAAGAATGTCGCCGTCGCGAGACGTACTGTCCAAGGACCGCGAGCCGGCACGCGAAAGGGCACCGGTGAGTGAGAGCTGGGTCGTAACATTGACCTATCGTACGGCCGTGCGCGGGTGAAGGCGGGTGAAGGCGCGAGAAGGGCAGATAGCAGGAGTGGCCACGGAGACGGACGCACCACGGACTCGCAGGCTTCCGCGGATAGCGCGCCGCGTCGCGCTTCAGACGATCGTCCTGACGGTAGCGGTCCATTTCCTCCTCCCTCAGCTCTCGGGGCTCACCGCCACGGGTCGGGCTCTCGCTCAGTCGAAATGGTGGATCCCGCTGGTGGCGATAGGACTCGAGGCCCTTAGCCTGCTTTCGTACGCAGAGCTCCTGCGGACCGCCCTGGTATGCGCGCGTTCGGAGGCCCCGAGAGGACTACTGCAGCGGGCCGTCGTCGCGGGGCTCGCGCTCGGCCGGACGCTGCCGGGAGGGACCACCGCGGCGCTTCCGGTGATCGTCGGAACGCTCAAGACCGCCGGCCTGGACGCGGCGGTGACGACCGCTTCCATGGCGACGAGCGGGCTGTTGTCGTCGCTCGTGCTTGCGCTGTTGCTGCCCGCCGGAGCCGCGCTCGCATTCGCGTCCGGCACGACCGGTGGGAATTTCCTCGGTCTGGGCGGCTTCGCCGCGGTGGTGGTCGCGCTCGTCGTGGGTGTACGACCGTTGCTCCGGCGTCACGAGGCGATCGCGTCGGTGGTGGAGAAAGTGCTCGGAGTCGTCGCGCGTGGGCCGCTGAAGAATCGCGTGCACCCCGAGCGTGCGGGGGCGGCCGTTCAGCGCGCCGTCGAGGGCGCCGGCCGCCTGGCGCACGATCGGCGCGGGCTGACCATCGCCGCGGCGTGGGCCAGCGCCAACTGGCTGTTCGATTTCGGCGCGCTGGTCGTGCTGGCGCTGACGATCGGCGAGGGCACTCCCGTCGGGGCGCTTTTGCTCACGTATGTGGTCGGTCAGCTCGTCGCCGCCGTGCCGTTGACCCCCGGCGGGATAGGCGTCGTCGAGACCACGATGACCGGTGTCCTCGTCGCCGCCGGCGCGCCCGGTGGAGCCGCGACCGCGACCGTCCTCGGCTGGCGGCTGCTCAGCTTCTGGCTCCCCGTTCTCGTGGGTTTGGCGCTCGTCCCGACGCTGCGCGGATCGTCAGAGCGAGGTAAAGGTTGAAGCGCACGCTCGCCGGGGGCGTGGAGCTCGACGACGACCGCGCGCGGGTCGACGTCTCGGCCGTGCACAAGTTCCTGTCCGAGGAGTCCTACTGGGCCAAGGGCCGCAAGCTCGCCGAAGTCACCCGGCTCGTGAGTGAGGCCGCGCGCGTTATCGGGCTCTACGACGGTGGCCGTCAGATCGGCTTCGCGCGAACGGTCACGGACGGCCGCTCGATCGCGTACCTGGCCGACGTGTACGTGCTCGATGAATGGCGCGGGCGCGGCTACGGCGCCGAGCTAGTGCGCGCGTCCGTAAACGACGGCCCATACGAACGCGTGCGGTGGGTGCTGCACACGGAAGCGCACGACTTCTACCGTGCGTTCGGTTTCGACCAGCCGTCCGAACGGCTCATGGAGCGACAGGTGCCCGCACGGGGGCCGGGCTCCTAACTACCCCCTGGCTGCCTCGCCCCGTTCACGTCGAGCTCGTACGGCGCGTACTGGTTGACCATCTCGGTCGGCTCGTCGTAGGTCACGATCGCCGCGACCGTCTCCGCCGAATCCCCGATCGCATCCCGCAGATCGTCCCCGGTGAGAGTCGCGTCGAAGCCATCCTCGAGCGGGACCTGGTGGATCCACGCGGCGTCGTGATCGTCGTCGTACGCGACGAGTTGAAGGGTGAAGCCTGCGACCTCGACCGCGTTCACCTCGGATGGAGAGTCCCACGGATCCAGATCGCCTCCGTCGGATATGACGGTTCCGCCGACCGAGACGTCGTCGATCCACCAGCCGTCGGGAGCGACCGCGCCGTCGGTGATGTAGCGGAACGACAGCAGCACTTCCTGGCCCGCGTAATCACCGAGATCGAACGTCTCGGTGCGCCACCCACCGGAGTTACCGGTCAGGCCCGGCCCCGGGACCTCGCTCGACCACTCGGTGGAGGTGTTCTCGTTCGCGAGGGTGTCGTACGTCTCTCCTCCGTCCGTCGAGACCTGGACGAACGCGCCGTCGTAGCTCTCCTCGATGTCGAAGAAGGTCTCGAACGTGAGCGTCGGATCGTCCGCCGGGACGGTCACCCGGCGCACGATCGCGCGGTCGAGGTTGTCGCCTTGGCCCGAGTACAACGCGGCGTCACCGTCGTGCTCGGGAGGGTCCTCGTCGACGACCCACTCGACCGGCAGCGGCGGCAACGTGCTCGCACCGTCGAACTCGATCCGGTCGATGTCTCCGGCATTCAGGTACGCCCCGGACCCATCCCGCAAGCGAACGAAGTCGGCGCCGTTGGGAGGTGAGCCCGGAGTCGAGTACGCGTCAGGGTTGTCCCAGTTGATCGACGCGCTGAGGGACTTCGCGCGGTACCAGCCGGCATCGCCCTCGGCGAGCTTCGCGCCGTCATCGAGGATCTTGTCCATCGCTACCGTGACGAGCCAGCGATGCAGCGCCTCCTGCGCAGTGGTGTCGGGGTCGGAGACCTGGAGGATCTTCTCGAGGCTGTCGAGCCCGTTACGCCCGCTGCGATGCATCCGCTTCATGACCTCGTTGCCGTAGAGATCGGCAAGATAGGCGAGGAACGAATACGCGCCACCGTAGTCCGCGAGGATCTCGTCCCCGGTCTGGTCACCCCACACGTTCAGCGAATTCTCGGGGCCCGCCTCGTACGGGTTGGGATTGGCACCGGTCTGCACGCTCAGCCAGCCGAGGAAAGCCTGCAGGTGTGGGAAGTGCCGCTTGCTGCGCACGCGCGGCTTCGGGAAGCTGTACCCGACCAGCGTCTCGATCCACATCGACAGCCCCTCGTTGACCCACAGTCCCTCGTCCGGGTCGGTGTAGTACTCGAGCAGATGCTGGTACTCGTGGGCGAACGTGCTCTCGTAGAGGAACGGGCGCGCCGGCGCGCTCTTGCAGAAGTCGCCGGGGGCAGGATCGTCCGGCGGGTTCTTTCGAGTGCGATGCAGCCAGTCCCAGGAGTCGATCGTCATGACGTTGCGATCGAAGAGCTCGTTGAGCTGTGACGAGAAGAAGCCACCCGTGTAGCCCTGGCCCTCGGAGTTGTCGAGGTCGTAGAAGTTCTCGTCCCTCACGTTGTCGATCAGCGCGACGACGTGCTGGCCGGGGCCCGCGTAGTAGTCCTTGCGCTGCTGGATCAGCTGAGGGAGGAGCGCATCCCGTCCGTCGCGCTTCGGCGGGCGGCTGAACGCCTTCGACTCCTTCGGATACATGTTGCGATCGAACTCGCGGACCAGGTAGCGGACCTGTGCGTTGGTCACGTGACGTCGCTCGTCGTTGCGACAGTCGCCGTACTGAAAGCCCAGGTTCTTGGAAGTGGTGTCGTGGTCGTGCGCGACCCACACCTCGATGTGCTTGCCGATGCCCCGTAACTTGAAGCGCTTCAGATAGAGCTCGCCGGCGATGTCGTCCGCGGCGAGCCACTGCCGGTACAACCCGACGCGCAGCTTCCTGCGCCCATGACGATTGCCGTCCTTCTTCTTCTTCTCCTTCGCCGACTCCCGAGCCGCGCCGAGATCGAGGGGAAGGGGTTTGCCGTCATTGAGGTCGGGTGAGACCTCCTCGAGCTCCGCCGGGGCCGTGTTGCCGCCGGGGGCCGCGGGGGCCGCCTGCGACAGCAAGCCTCCGACGAGGACGAGCGCGAGCGAAATCGAGACGATCTTGCGAGACAAGGAGCTCCCCTTCCGGTCGAGGTCGTGCCGGGCGCATGCTGCGAAGAGCATGCTAAGTCGGCGGGACCGGGGGCCGCTACGGCCGGGGCAGCTCGCTCGTGTCGACGACGACGAAGCTCTTGCCCGTGACCCGGCCGAGCTCGTGGAGCGCGTCGTTATCCCACCGTTTGTGCGGAGCGCCGCTGATGTACCAGTCCGACCCGTTGTCGGCGACGATCATTCCGTACACCTTGAGAGCGCGCAGCACGATCTTTGCCTGGCGCGAGAAGCCCGAGATGTCGAAGCCCTTCTTGAGCCGGAGCCTCTGGCCCATCGCGGGCAGGCTCTTCGACGTCGAGTCCGACGCGAAGTGACGCGCCGGATAGATATAGCGACGGCGGGTCTGAGAGACGGTGAACCTGAGGGCGTGGTCGATCTTCCCCGACCTCACCTCCGGATAGCGCGCCAGGCCGGGCAGGATCGGCAGCCCGGCCGCATCCGCGGAGGTCCATCCCTTGGGCCGGAGCTCGTTCGAGTCGAGGTCCCACGTCGCGCCGGACCCGGCCACCCACCTGCGGCCTCCGTTCACGGGACGTGCGTGATAGAGCTCGACGAGCTTGCACGCGGCGCGCTGCACGACGAGCACGTGACGATCGCCGTCCGAGTCGCGGCCCCCTTCGACGGGGGCGTCACGCGGTATCGGGAACGGGCCGTTGTCGGACTCGTCGCCGTACTCGTCGTACCGGACCCTCACTTTCTTCTGGTCGCGCGGGACGGTGACGTACGGGATGCCGATGCGCGCGCCCCGGTACTTGCCCGATCCGAAGTCGGGGTGCAGCCCTGTGTCGCGACCGATGCTACGGATGATCGCCGCCGAGTTATCGATCACCGGAAGGTCGTCGACGCGCAGGTTCCAGTGGTTGTTCGCCGGGAACATGCGGCAGCCGCCGATCTGAGAGGTGGGTTCGAGCGGCGTGCTTCCAGCGCCGGACGGCAGCAGGAGCAGCCCGGAGACACAGCCGGCGAGGAGCAGCTTGAAGCTCGTCACAATTCACCGAGGTTATCGACGTCGGTGCGGGAAAGCTTCAGTCCGAAGTGGAAGGACGTGATGTCCATCCCAGACGTCAGGTACAAGCGATGCGCGCTGTGGCGGTGAGGCGCCGAGTCGAGCTGGAACTGGTCGCAACCGAGGCGGCGCGCCTCGGCGATCAGCCACTGCATCAGATGCCGCGCATGCCCTCGTCCGCGTTGCGACGTCATCGTGACGAGATCGTCGACGTAGACGTGGTTACCCGACACGAGGTTGTCGAGGACGCGGAAGCCGGCGACAGCCACCGCGTCTTCGAGCCCGTCGACGAAGACGCCCACGAGGCGGTAGCCCTGGGGGCGCTGTACCTCGTCGACGCGCTGAACGAACTCGTCCACGTCGCGAAGGTGCGGACGCAGCTCACTCATTGCGCGAAACGCGAGACGTGTCGAACCGGCGGCGATCTCGCGCACCTCTCCGGGCGTCATTCACGCCATGAGAACATGGCTCGGATGCCCAGGACACCCCGAGCGCAGTGATGGCCGGCCGCTCCGATCCCGCACCCGAGCTACAGGCGCTCCTCCACGAATACCTCGGCGGGCTCGCCGGCCCAGACGCCGAGCTCGCCGAGGAGATCATCACAACCGCCCTGAAGCTCGGCCGCGAACAAGTCAGCCGGCTCGACCGGAAGATCGTCAACTCCGCGCTAAAGGAGATGCGTTACGCGTTCCGCGTGTTCGCTCCGTACAAGAGCGTGCGGAAGGTCAGCATCTTCGGCTCGGCGCGTACGGAGAAGGGTGACCCCGCGTACGAGGCGGCGCGTTTGTTCTCCAAGGAGATAGCGCAACGCGGATGGATGGTGATCACCGGCGCGGGGCCAGGGATCATGGAGGCGGGACACGAGGGAGCGGGAGGAGCCAAATCGTTCGGCGCGAACATCCAGCTTCCGTTCGAAGCCAAGCCGAACCCCGTCATCGCGAACGACTCCAAGCTCATCAACTTCAAGTACTTCTTTACGCGCAAGCTCACGTTCATGAAGGAGGCGGACGCGTTCGTCCTACTGCCGGGCGGATTCGGGACGATGGACGAGGCGTTCGAGCTCCTCACGCTCGTGCAGACCGGAAAGACGGACCTCCATCCGATCGTGATGCTCGACCCGCCCGGAGGTACGTACTGGAATCGGTGGGACGAGTACCTCCGGGCCGAGCTCTTGTCGCGCGGGTACATCAGCGACGACGACCTCTCGCTATACCGCTGCCTCGACGACACGGCCGCCGCAGTGGACGAGATCGAAGCGTTCTATCGCGTCTTCCACTCCCAACGAGTGGTCGGCCGACGGCTCGTGTTGCGATTGACGTGGATGCCGAGCCCCGACGACCTGCGCCGGCTGTCCGACGAGTTCACGGACATCCTGTCCGGGCCCATCCAGTCGACCAAGCCGACGCGCGCCGAGGTCCGCGACGAAGACGTGCCCGACCTCCCGCGCATCGCGCTGCCGTTCGACCGGCAGCACGTCGGTCGCCTGCGTCAGATGATCGACCGGCTCAACGACCTCGGCGCGGGCGCCGGGGAGACCGCCACCGCGGTCAAGGGAGAGCCCCGCAACGTGTGAGGCCGGGCACCCGGCCCGGCCTCACAAGAGAATGCTGCGTGGATACCCCGCGTGCTTACTGGCGGACGGCCTGGACGTCGATCTCGAGGCGCACCTTCTTGGACACGAGCACGCCCCCGGTCTCCAGCGCCTGGTTCCACGTCATGCGCCAGTCCTCGCGATTGATCTCGGTCGAGGCGGCGAATGCCGCGCGCTCGCCTCCCCACGGGTCCTGCGCGAGGCCCTCGAAGGTCGCGTGCAAGGTGACGGGCTTGGTGATGCCGTTGATCGTGAGGTCGCCGGTGACCGTTCCCTCGCCGGGGCTCCTCGACTCGACCTTCGTCGTCTTGAACGTGATCTCCGGGTGGTTCTCGACGTCGAGGAAATCGGGCGAGTGAAGGTGCCCATCGCGCTTCTCGTCGCCGGTCGTCAGGCTCGCCGCCTGGATGACGGCCTCGGCCGACGACGCCTCCGGGGTGTCGCCGATCGTGATGGTGCCGCTGAACTCTCCGAACGTCCCCCGGACCTTCGTCACCATCAGGTGCTTGGCCACGAAGTCGAGGCTCGAATGCGACTTGTCGACCACCCACCTACCGGGGGCCGGGAAGTGCTTCGTGCCGAGTTCCGCTGCGCTCGTTGCCATACAAGGGCTCCTTTCGAGATTCGCCGCTGTCATGGAATGAAAACTGTTGCAT
>DATBND010000139.1:0-6209 GCA_036554505.1 Actinomycetota bacterium
GGGGTTCGTGCTAGCGAACCAGGTCGGATTCGTCGTCGTGCAGTGGCTGGCGAACGAGCAACAAGGCGGGTTCTCCGCGTACATAAACGCGACGACGTTCTTTCTGTTGCCGATCGGGCTGTTCACGTGGTCGTTGACCACGGCCCTGATGCCTTCCCTTAGCGAGCACGCGGTTCACGAGCGCTGGACCGAATATCGCGTGCGGCTGTCGGTGGGGATCCGGGCGAGCACGTTTCTGATGCTGCCCGCGGCCGTCGGGATGTTCATCTTGGCCCCCGCGATGACCGCGACGTTGCTCGAGCACGGGATCGCGACCGAGGTCTCGACCGACCTCGTCGCCGCGGTCCTCCGATTCTTCGTGCTGGGGCTCGTTCAGTTCGCGGTCTTCCAGCTGTTGATCCGCGGTTTCTACGCGATGCAGGACGCGCGCACGCCCTTTCTCGTCAACTGCCTCGTGGTCGCGCTCAACATCGCCGTCAACGTCCCGATGTTCTGGTGGCTCCGAGCCAAAGGTCTCGCGGCCGGCCAGGGCATCGCCTACACAGTGGGCGTCCTGTTACTCGCCCGGCTGATGGCGCGCCGGCTCGGGGGTATCGAAGGCCGGCGCATCGCGGTGAGCGCGCTTCGCACCGTCGTCGCGAGCGCGGGGATGGGCGTGGTGGTGTGGGTGTTCACGGCCGTGCTCGACACGACGATGATCGACGGGGTGCTCGTCGCGCGCCTCGCGGCGCTATCGGTGACCGTCGCGGCCGGCGCGGCGGCCTACCTGGCATGCGCGCGCCTGATGAAGGTCGAGGAGCTGGAATACGTGCGTGCTCTCGTCCGGCGCCGGCGCGCCTCCACCCAGCAGGCGACCGGACCGGAATGAGCCGCCCGATCCTGGTGACCGGTTCACACCGGTCGGGCACGACGTGGACCGGCCGCATGTTGTGCGCCACCGGCGAGGCCGGCTACATCCACGAGCCGTTCAACCCGAAGCGCACACCGGGATGGGGCGGGGGCCGGATCCCGTGGTGGTACCTGTACGTCACCGAGGCGAACGAGTCCTATTACCGCTCGGTCGTCGAGCGCGCGCTCGCGTTCCGCTATCCGATCGTGGACAACCTGCGGACGGTGAGCAGCGCGCGCCGGGCCGCGTTGTTCGGCATGGACCTTGCGCGCAGCCTCCCGGCGCGCGTCCGAGGTGCGCGGCCGTTGATCAAGGATCCGATCGCGCTCTTTGCGTCCGAGTGGCTCGCACGGACCTTCGACGCGGACGTCGTCGTGATGATCCGGCACCCCGCGGCCTTCGCGAGCAGCATCAAGCGATTGAACTGGCGCTTCGAGTTCCGGGACTGGCTTGCGCAGGACGACCTGATCGCCGACTACCTGAGCCGGTGGCACCGCCAGATGCACGACTGCTGGGCGAACAAGGTCGACGTCATCGAGCACGCGATCGTCATGTGGAACGCCATCCACGACGTCGTCGACGAGTTCCGGACGCGACACCCCGATTGGACCTTCGTGCGCTACGAGGACCTCGCCGACGACCCGCTCGCAGGGTTCCGATCGCTCTACGACGGGCTCGATCTGCGATGGACGGACGAAGCCGCGGCCGCCATCCAGAAGACGAGCGCGGAGGGCAACCCCAAAGAGGTCCCTCGCTGGCGGCACCAGAGCATCAAGCGATCGAGCTCGGCGGCCAAGGACACGTGGCGAACGCGTCTCACGCCGGAGGAGATCGAACGGGTCACCGCGGGCACCGCCGAGATCGCCGCGCGCTTCTACGACTAGTCGTTCTTGCGGCCGCCGCCCTTGCCCGCGCGCTCGGCGGTATAGGACCCCTTCAGCTCACCCTTCGAGTCGGGAAGCAGCTCGATCCACGTGGTCCCGGGATCGAGAGCCATCGTCTCGCCGTCCTTGGTGCGGTAGACCACGGCGGACTCGACGGTCTTTCGCAGCCATCGTCCCTCGTACATCTGCCCGTCGCGGAACAGGACGGCCTTGCCCGTGCCGGTGACGTCGGCGATGTCGACCGACGGGTTCCCTGCGCTGTCGACGATCGTCTTCGAGAAGTTGACCTCGTGCTGCTCGATGATCACGTTGTCGACCGCGATCGGCACGCCCGACTCCATCTCGAGCGGGACGCCGTCGTCGGACCGGTGCCACTTGCCGCCGGCCCACTTGTACGTGACGGTGGTCGAGCCACTGAAGACCATCGTCACCGAGCGGACGTTTACTCCCCCGTCGAGCGGCTCGCCGAACTCGAAGGTCCCGTCGGCGGGCGCCTCGTCGTACTCCTTCTTACCCAGGTCCCTTATCCCCGGCGTGCTGGCGTAGAGCGTGTGCTCGGAGCTGTAGCCCGGCCGGTAGACCCGGCGCATCGCCTTACCCGCCTTGTTCTCGTCGATGCTGACGATGTCGGCCTTGCGCAACGCCTCCAGGACGATGTCGTTGCCGCCGGCGTCGGCCAGGATGCGCGTGATCGGGGTCATGATCGCGGGGTCGACGATGCGCGCGCTGCGCACCGGGCCCGCCTTCTTCGTGTCGGTGCAGTGATAGATCGCCATGAAGCGCGTGATGCCGCCCTCGACGAGCTCCTCGTAGACGACCTCCGCCTTGTCCAGGCCCGAGAGGGGGTACGCCGCGGAATGGTTCTCGACCTTGACGGCCACCGCGGGCCGGTCGAGGAACCGCGCCGAGTCGGGCTCGACCCCGCTGATAGGACAGGTCGGCGGCGGCGGGGTTGCCGAGGCACGCGGCGCGGCGGTGTCGTCGCCGGGATCGTCGCCGCTGCACGCGCCGAGAAGCGCAACCGCCAACAGCGCTGCGGCAACCAGCTTACTTCTCAACCGAGAACGAACCTTTCACGTCACCCTTGTCGTCCGGCACGAGCTCGATCCACGTCGTGCCCTCTGCAAGGACCATGGCATCTCCCTGCTTCGTCTCGAAGACGACCGGGCCCTCGATGGAGTCCCGGCTCCAGCGTCCCACTATCTGGCGTCCGTCGCGGAAGAGAACGGCCTTGCCCTGCCCGGTCACGTCCTCGATCTCGGTGGACGCCGACCCGATGACGTCGGCGAACTCGGTCGAGAGGTTCACGGTGTGTTGCTCGAGCAGCACGTTGTCGACGGTGATCTCTGTCCCGGTCTCCATGGCAAGGGGCGCGTCGTGATCGATGCGCCGCCACTGCTTGCCGTCCCACTCGTAGCGCACGACGGTCGAGCTCATGTTCACCGTGACCGAGGTGGCCTTTTTGGAGTTGCCGTCGAGGTCACCGAACTCGAACAGGTCGTCGGACGGCGCCTCGTCGAAGCGCTTGGCGCCGAGCTTTCTCAGCGCGGCCGTGTCCCCGTAGAGAGTGTGCTCGGAGCTGATCCCCGGGCGCTCCGCCCTGCTCATCGCGTCTCCGGCCGAGGACTCGCTGATCGTGAGGACGTCCGCCCTCTCGAGCTCGGCCATCACGCCCTCGTTGGCACCCGCCGCTGCGAGGATGCGCGTGTACGGAAGCATGATGCCCGGGTCGATCGCGCGAGCGCTGCGCACGGGCCCGGCCTTGTCGGCGTCGCCGCAGTGATACACCGCGAGGAATCGAGTCAGGCCACCCTCGACGACCTCCTCGTAGACGACGTCGGCGTCGTCCAGCCCGGACAGCGGATACGCGGCGATGTTGTTCTCGATCTTCAACGCAACCGCGGGCCGTTCCACGATCTTCTCGTTCTTGGGCTCGACGCCCGTCAGCGGACACTTCGCGGGCTCGACGAAGCTGCCGAGCACCGGCACGTCCTCGAGGTCCTTGTTGGTGAAGATGAAGAAGGCGCCGCCGGCAATCAGCGCGAGGGCCACACCGCCCCCGATGAAGGCCTTGGTCCTTGTCGTCACGAGTAGCGTCTCCCTGCCTCGAGTCGAATGTTGGCTCCGCCGCGTCGACGCGTCTGCATCGCGGTCGGTCGCTTTGCGCTAGGGCATGGCCCGTCGCGAAAATGCGCCCCTGCCGGGCGCCTGAGGACGCTATCACGGGGCCCCTGCAACGCCTCGGAAATATCTGGAACTCCTGGTCACCGTGCTAGTTTCCCGACGAGTGAGGGGAGCAGTAACAGTGCCGCGCGCAGTTGCAGGGCTCGCCGGGGCCGCGCTGATCATTATCGGCGCGCTCGGTGGTTCGTCTCCGCGCGCAGACGCACGCCCGGCCGGCGACCGCAAGACGACCACGATCGCTCCAGGGCTCACGCTGACGAAGCTCCAGAAGCGTCATCCGAAGAACCGCGTGCGCGTCCTTACGTTGACACCGTCGTCCCGGCTGACGCTCGACGTCGAGCTCGCGAACGACACGATCCCCGGGCACGAGCACACGAGCTCGATGGCGCGGCGTAACGACGCAGTCGCCGCGATCAACGGCGACTACACGTTGCTGCCGCTTGCGCCCGGCGAGGGACGGCCGGTGAACACGTTCGCCGAGGACGGTGCTCTCATCACCTCCCCGTTGATCTGGGGCCGCAACTTCGCCATGTCTGCGGACGAGCAGCGCGCCTACTTCGGACACGCGCGCCTGACGATCGAGATGCTCGAGGTCGACGTCGGTAAGACCTGGCACATCCGCAAGTGGAACGACAACCCGCCCAGCCACGACAACGAGGGCCTGTTCGGCTATTCGAAGGAAGGCGCTCAGCTCTTCAAGCCGCTGCCCGACGCGTGCTCCGTGCGTCTCTATCCAACCGGACAGGTGAGCTGGGGGCCGGACGGGGCCGGAGTGACGCGCGGCTACACCGTCGACCAGGTGAAGTGCTCCGAGAACCGGCTGGCGCGCCGCGGCGGGGTCGTGATCTCCACGCCGCGCACGGACAAGCAGGCAGCCCGCATCGAGCAGTCCTTCACCCCGCAAGAGCCCGTGACCATCACGTGGTCGATGAAGTGGGTCAACGTCCTCGACACGATCGGGGGCAACCCGAACGTCGTCGAGAACGGCGCGCTCGCGGCCGGCGAGTGCCCTCGCTCCTCCTACTTCTGCTTGAGGAACCCCCGCACGGGAGTGGGCGTGACGGCCGACGGCCAGATCCTCCTCGTGACCGTAGACGGACGGCAGAAGAAATCGAAGGGCATGACGCTCGACGAGTTCGGGAAGCTGTTCCAGTCGCTCGGCGCGACATGGGCGCTGAACCTCGACGGCGGAGGCTCGACGACGATGGTGGTGCGCGACCGCATAGTGAACGTCCCGTCGGGGCCGGAGCGCGCGGTCGGCTCCGCCCTACTGGTGCTGCCGGGACCCGATCCGGACGAGCCCACGCCGGGCCCTTATCAGTCGCCGACGACCATCCCAACGACGATCCCGACACCCACCGCGATCCCGACGTCGCTGCCGTCCGATCCGAGCTGGTTCGTCCCGCGCGGGGACCGGTCGGAGCTACCTGGGTGCGCGTCTCTGTCCGACCCGGGCTCGACCGGAGGGATGCTCGACGCGCTCGCGCGCGGTGGCATCACCGGGCGGCCGGTGGAGCTTCCGCGCTCGCTTCGGGCGGCACTGGACGTGTTCCGCGGAACGCGCGGCTGCGCGGCGCAACGCTTCCCCCTCTAGCCGGCTAGAGGGACCAGTGATCGTCGGGACGATCGCGGCCATCCGCGCCTAGAGGTCACGTAACTCAGCGACGCGCGAATCCACGGGCGCGTGCGACGGGGCGTCGGCGACGAACCACATCGACGCGGCGGCGCCGCTCACCGGCGTCGTCTTCTCGAGCGCGCTCGCCAGAGCCGGCGGGTAGCGCGTGAGCGCGGCGGCGCGTGCGTCGAGGTGCGGGCCGACGAAGGGGGTCGCAAAACGGCTCCCGTTGCGCACCGCGGTGGCGGCCACGGCCCAACCGAGACCGCCGTCGTGCAGCCTGACGAGGCAATGGGCGACCACGGCCTCCAATTCGGTGCGGGCGTACTCCGCGAGCAACTCCTCCGTGACGACCACCGCTCCCGGGACGACGAACGCGTTGGCTCCGGATGCGGGGGACACGTAGACGGCGGGAGGCTGCATCCCGAGATCACCCGAGAGGCCGCGCACGAGGCTCATGAGCCGCGGCTGTGTCTCCGGGCTCGCCGCCACCGCCCCCGACATCAGTGCACGCCGCCGGCTGAGTATCCAACCGGCGAGAACGAGCTCCACGACGAGAACAAGGACCAGCCAGAGGACGTTGCGGATCAGTAGCGCCGTAACGGCCCACGGAACGAGCCACGCGGCGAAGATCAGA
>DATBND010000214.1:0-4456 GCA_036554505.1 Actinomycetota bacterium
CGAGCGCGTCCTTCGTCGCCTTCCAGCACGCGAGCGGATCGAAGCCGTCCACGCGCACCCCGCGCATGCCGTAGCCCGCCGCCTTCTCCGCGATCGTCGCGGTTGCCATCTGCTTCGAGATCGGCGTTGAGATCGCCCACTGGTTGTTGACGCAGAAAAAGACCGTCGCGGTCTTTTGCACCGCCGCGAAGTTCATCCCTTCGTGGAAATCTCCTTCGGAGGTAGCGCCGTCCCCGAACCACGCGAGCGACGCGACGTCGTCGTTGCGGATCTTCGCCGCCCACGCGAGACCGACCGCGTGTGGGAGATGCGTTGCGATCGGGACGCAGATCGGCGCGACGCGATGTTCGCGAGGGTTCCAGAAACCGTGCTTGCCGCCGTAGCCCCGCCACCACGCGAGAACGGTCGCGGGCGAGACCCCCCGCAGGATGCCGATCGCATTCTGGCGGTAGGACGGGAAGACCCAGTCGGTCTCCCTGCACGCGTACAGCGCACCGGCCTGGGTCGCCTCCTCACCCCAGTAGAGCGCGTAGGTGCCGATGCGGCCCTGGCGCTGCAGCGCCACCGCGCGCTCGTCGAACGTGCGCAGCAGGACGTGCCACCGCCACAGCTCGATCAGGTCCTTGTCGTCCAGGCCCTCGGGGACCTCGCCGTCGGGCAAGTCCCGGCCGTCGCCGACTATTCGCAGCAGGTCCGACATCGCCGTCAGTGAGCGGACAGAGGCCCGTACTCCGTGACCCTCACGAGACGGATGCGGCCGATCTTCCGGATTCGTTCCTGCGCGTGCTCTATCGCCGCTTGCGCGGTGGAGATGTTGCGCTCTCTCGCCACGGTGAAGATGTTCTGCAGCTGCTTGTAGATGCCCTTCACCTTGTGAAGCGCCCGGTCGCGGTCATAGCCACGAAGCTCGTCCTCGACGTTGATCAGACCGCCGGCGTTGATGACGAAGTCGGGCGCGTAGAGGATCCCGAGATCGCGGAGCTTGTCGCCATGCTCTTGACGCTCGAGCTGGTTGTTGGCGGCGCCCGCGATGATCTTGCACTTGAGCTCGGAGATCGTGTCGTCGTTTATCCCGCCACCCAGCGCGCACGGAGCGAAGATGTCCGCCTCGAACGCGTGGATCGTGTCGAGCGGAGCCGTCTCGACTCCGAAGTCGCTGACGGCGCGGGCGAGGTTGTCGACGTCGATGTCGGCGATCGTGACCTTGGCGCCTTCCTCCACGAGATAGCCGCACAAGGCGTGACCGACCTTGCCCACGCCTTGTAGCGCCACTGTTCGGTCCTTCAAGCTGTCGCTGCCGAACACCTCGAGAGCGCATGCCTTGATCCCGTGCAGCACGCCGAACGCGGTGACCGGCGAGGGATCGCCCGACCCGCCATACGTGTGCGAGCACCCCGTCACCCAGCGCGACTCGCGCTTGACCACGTCCATGTCGTCGAGCGCGGTGCCCACGTCCTCCGCTGTTATGTAGCGACCGCCGAGCGTCTCGACGAATCGTCCGTACGCGCGGAACAGCTCCTCCGACCCGATGCGCTTGGGATCGCCGATGATCACTGCCTTGCCGCCCCCGAGGTCGAGACCTGCGGCGGCGGCCTTGTACGTCATGCCCTTTGCGAGGCGCAGCACGTCGACCAGCGCTTGGTCCTCGCTCTCGTACGGATAGAAGCGAGTGCCTCCGAGTGCCGGTCCGAGCGCGGTGGAATGGATCGCGATGATCGATCGAAGGCCAGACTGATCGTCGGAGCAGAACACGACCTGCTCGTATCCGTCGCCGGTGATGTGCTCGAAGACGCTCATCTTCTATTGCTCCCCCTGAGGCACGCTCCATTGCGTAGGACGTGATGGTACCGCTCGGGCCATGCTCGAGTTCGACCCCGTGCGGTTTACGATCGCGTCGTGATTCGGACCTCGTATCTGCGCGTCTACCAGCCGTTGTCGTCGTTTCCTGCGCACGAGCGCGAGCGGTGGCTCGAGGCGCTGGACGAGACGCCGCAGGATACGGCGCGCGCTCCCAGGCGGTGGCTCATCGCATCGTCGTTTCCCTCGGCGGACCTCACGGGCAACACGGAGGGAGCGTTCGCGCGCAAGGTCGAAGGTGAAGTCCTCGTCTGCCCGTGGCGGACACGCCTGCGCATGCTCGCGGGGTTGCTTGCGTTCAGGGGCAGCGTGCCGGAGGAGGTTGCCGACGCGTTCGTCCCGGAGAGCGAGGCCCGACGCGCAGCACACGAGCTTGCCGTCCTGGGCGAGGAGCAACCGGAAGTGCGCTCGCACATCCTCCATGCGAACTGGCATGTCCCGCTCAGGTGGTTTGCCGCGTTCGACGATTCCGAGCGGATCCTCACCGAGGACAAGGAAGGCCTGCGAATCCGCTACGAGACGTCTCTCAGTGACGGACGAGCGCGGCTCGAGCGCGCGCAGTCGATCCTCGAAGGGTCGTTGATCGACGAGGGCGTGACCGAGGCCGTGCGCGAGCTCGTCGGCTGGCTCGGCGCCTTTCCCGAGGACGGCCTCCTGGAGCTCGATTACGGCTCGGTCGCGTCGACGTTCTCGGACGACGACCTGGTGGAGGATCGTTCGGCGGCGCAGGTGTGGGCGTGCATCGACGCGCTCGCGGCGGGCGACGTCGTGCGCGCCGGCCGCCTGTTCCAGGCCTTGACCGACCGATGGACCGAGGTCCGCTCGCTCGAGGTCCTCAACTAGCCCGCTCTCTCGACGAAGCGGAGCAAGGGCGGGAGTGACCGATTTGCAGACTTTGCTGCGATATCGGACTAGTTGGGTGTAACTATCCCTGCCTAGTCTCCAAATCGCCCAAAATGGCTCTATCTAGCCATTCCGCACCGTCGCCTCCCGGCCGATGATTGTTCCGATGGTTCACCGGGTCTAACGACTCGGAAGGCTGGCTGAAGGGGCCAAGGGCCCGAAAGCAGAGATTGGAGGCAGCATGAAGGCGCAAAAGGATGGAGCGCTTCTCACTCCAGCCGAAGTCGCCGCGCTGTTCCGGGTCGACCCGAAGACGGTCACCCGGTGGGCGAAGGCCGGAAAGCTCTCCTCGATCAGGACGCTAGGCGGTCACCGCCGCTACCGTGCGGACGAGGTGAAGAAGTTCCTCGAGGGCGCGGGTCTGACGTCCTCGATGGCTGAATAAGAGGCTTACGAAGGGTTCATCGAATCGATTCGTCGAAACAGACGAACCCGGGGGCCGAGAACGGACGCACGAGAGGCGTCCGTTTTCGCGTCCGGGATCCCCACCCCCGCGATCGTCTCGACGCCCGCCAGCCCCGCGGATCGGCTGGACGTACCGCTGGCAAACCCCCGCGATCGTCTCGACGATCGCGGCGTCAGATACCCCCGCGATCGTCTCGACGATCGCGGCGTCGCAAAAGGTGGCGAGGGACAGAATCGAACTGTCGACACCGCGATTTTCAGTCGCGTGCTCTGCCAACTGAGCTACCTCGCCCATCCAGCGGCCGAGCGTGCCCGGCAGCGCTAGCGAGGATAGCAACCGGGCAAGCAGGCCGATCGCGGAATATGCGGCGTCGCGATTGGCTGTTAGCCTTTTTCGATCCAGCCCCAGTGGAGCAGTCTGGAGTGCTCATCTCCCTGTCAAGGAGAAGGTCGCCGGTTCAAGTCCGGTCTGGGGCGCCCTTCGGGCCGCCGGAAACACCTTCTGGTGGGACCTCGCCCGTCGCGGTCACGGGCACCGGCGGGTAGAGGAAGAAGCGCGTTCCTTCCGTGATCAGGACGGAGTAGGGCTCGGTCGCCTCGCGTCGAGAGAGGATCCCGAGCTTCTCCCAGAGCTCGAGCTTCGGAGTTCCGTTTAGCCGGCCCTCCCACGGGTGCATCCGGGCGTGGTCTACGCGCCCCCGCATCTGTAGCCCCACCGACGACGTGAAGCAACCGATCGGCCTGAACGTCAGGAACTGAGCGTGCTCCTCGCCGCTCGTCCACGGCTCCTTCGCCGCGGGCTCATCGGTCGCGGTCACCGAGAACGACGTCTCGCCACTCGGCCCGGTGGCGTGACATTCGAACCTTCTGTAACCGTTTTCATCCTTGTCGATGCGCACGTCGAAGTCTGCTTTGAAGGTGTCGCGTGCAATGGCGCGTTGAGCGAGATAGGCCGGTGCCGTCTCGAGATAGCGCCCGAGGAAGTACACCCCGTGCAGGCCGCCGAAGTCGACGTAGGTGCGGTAGGTGCTCTCGTAAAAGGTGTGCCGGGGGACCGACGTCGCGGTCGGGCGGAAGTCGCGGTTCCGAAAGCACGTGGTGGTTACGAAGCAGAGCTCTTCGCCGTCGTGCTCGTGGGTCTGCAGCGTGTAGACCTCGGGGAGGTGCTCACGTACTCGCTCGGCCGGGACTCGATACGTCAGTAGGGCGAAGTCCTCGACCTCGATCGAGACCGACAGGCGCGTGAGCACCCCCGAGTTGTACTCCTTTAAGACAGCTTCTTGCCGAGGAT
>DATBND010000191.1:0-15466 GCA_036554505.1 Actinomycetota bacterium
ACGTTCGCGAAACGGTCGACACTTATCTGCGCGCGCAGGCGGCCGAGCGCGACCTGTCTCCCCACACGATCGATGCGTATCGGCGGGATCTCACGGACTTCGCAACGTGGGTGGAGCGCGGCACGGAGAAACCGGGGGTCTCGACCATCGATCGAACCCTTCTTCGGCGCTACTTGGCGTTCCTGGCTCAACGGCGGTACGCCCGGCGAACGGTGGCGCGCAAGATGAGCGCGATTCGGTCACTTCTTAGATGGGCTGCGGAGAACGACCTGATAGCGGCGAGCCCGGCGGACGACGTGGGTGCACCGAAGCTCGATCGTCCACTGCCGCGCGTGCTGAAGGCGGCGGACGCTGCCCGACTCGTAGAGCTGCCGCCGACGGATGATCCTGTCGGGGCCCGAGACCGCGCGCTGTTGGAGCTCCTGTACGGCTCTGGGCTAAGGGTCGCGGAGGCGTGTGCGTTGGATCTCGGCGATCTCGACCTGACCGCCCGGGCCGTGACGGTCACGGGGAAGGGTCGGAAGCAGCGAAGGGTCCCGATCGGCGGACCGGCGGGGGCCGCGCTCGAGGCCTACCTCGAGAACGCGAGGGCGAGCTTCCTGAAGGAGGGCCAGACGGTGCACGCGGTGTTCCTCAACGCGCGCGGTGGGCGGCTCGGCCCCCGGAGCGTGAGGGCGATCCTCGCGAAGTACGCCAGGGCAGAAGGCCTGCCGCCAGTGAGCCCTCACGCCCTGCGCCATTCCTTCGCCACCCATCTATTGGATGGCGGAGCCGACCTCAGGTCCGTGCAGGAGCTATTGGGGCATGAGAATCTTGCGACCACACAGATCTACACCCATGTGTCGACCGAACGCCTGAGGGCCGTATATGAGCAAAGCCATCCAAGAGCCTGACGAGAGCGAACAGAGCCGCGGGGGCGGCGAGCAGGACGACGTCGCCGCCGCGTGGACGACGTACAAGAGCTCTGGCTCGTCGGCCGCTCGGGATGCGCTGATCCTGAACTACTCGCCGCTCGTGAAATACGTGGCCGGCCGGGTCGCCGTCGGGCTCCCCGCCAATATCGAGCAGGCCGACCTCATCTCTTACGGGATCTTCGGGCTGATCGACGCCATCGACAAATACGACCAGGAACGCGGCATCAAGTTCGAGACCTATGCGATCAGCCGGATCCGCGGCGCGATCATCGACGAGCTCCGGGCGATCGACTGGGTCCCTCGATCCGTCCGGTTCAAGGCGCGCGAGATCGAGAAGGCGTACACGGCCCTCGAGAACAAGCTCAAGCGACCTCCGTCGGATCAAGAGGTCGCCGAGGAGATGGGGATCACGCTCGACGAGCTGAACCACATCTACACGCAGCTGTCGACCGTCTCGCTCGTGGCGCTGGACGAGCTGATGACCGTCGACTCGGACAAGGGCGACCGCCTGTCGCTGGTGGACACGCTCGAGGACACGAAGACCGCGGGACCTATGGAGGCGTTTGAGTCCGAGGAGATGCGCTCGATCCTCACCGGCGCGATCAACCGCTTGCCCGAGCGGGAGAAGATGGTCGTCACGCTCTATTACTTCGAGCAGCTGACCCTGGCCCAGATCGGGGAGATCATGGGGGTCACCGAGTCGCGCATCTGTCAGATGCACACCAAGGCCGTGCTGGCGCTGCGGGGAAAGATCACCGAGGCGACGCAAGGGGAGTGACCGGATCGCGCCTCGGCCGAGCCGAGCGCAAAAACCCTGCGTGTTAGCCTTCTGCCGCTTCACAAATTCGCACGCCCGTTATCGGTGACCACGCGTCCCCGAGCTTTCGGTGCCCGGCTCCCGAGCCGGGGTCGACGGGCGGAGGTAGCCCGGCCCAGGCCGGCACAACCGAAGGAGGAACGACCCATGCCCGTCGTCACGATGCGGCAGCTGCTCGAGGCGGGTGTCCATTTCGGGCATCAGACCCGCCGGTGGAACCCGAAGATGAAGCGGTTCATCTTCGCCGAGCGCAACGGCATCTACATCCTCGACCTGCAGCAGACGATGAGCGGCATCGAGCGCGCCTACACGTTCGTACGGGATCGTGTGGCCAGCGGCGGCACCGTGCTCTTCGTCGCCACGAAGCGCCAGGTCCAGGACGCCGTCGAGGAGCAGGCCCAGCGATGCGGCATGCCCTACGTCAACTTCAGGTGGCTGGGCGGGATGCTGACCAACTTCCGCACGATCCACGACCGGATCCTCCGGATGCGCGAGCTCGAGGACATGATCAGCACCGGCTCGATCGACAGCTTCCCGAAGAAGGAGGGGCTCAAGCTGAGGGCGGAGTACGAGAAGCTCGCGCGCAACCTCAGCGGGTTGAAGAACCTCGATCGGCCCCCAGACGTCGTCTACATCCTCGACACCAAGAAAGAGGAGATCGCGGTGCGAGAGGCCAAGAAGCTGGGCATCCCGATCGTTGCCGTCCTCGACACGAACTGTGATCCGGACGACGTCGACTACGCGATCCCGGGCAACGACGACGCCATCCGCTCGGGCGCGCTCCTGACGAGGATCGTCGCGGACGCCGTGATCGAGGGCCGCTCGATGAGGCCCGAGGGCCTCGAGCCCACGCCGGCGACGCCCGCCGCTCCGCGCGACGTCCTGCCGGGTGCGGCCGCGGAGCCCAAGGCCGAATGGGAGCTCCAGCTCGAGAAGGAAGAAGAGGAGGAGCGCAAGAAGAAGGGCGACGGCGGTGGCGACACCGGAGGCGACCGCGCGGGAGGCCCGGCGAACGGCCCCGGGGGCGGCACGGGCTCGGCCGCAGAGACGCCGGCCCCGGCAAGCGCCTAGACCAAACACCGCACGCACGAGATCGAGAGGGATTCGGACATGGCAGAGATAAGCGCAAAAGACGTAAAGGCGCTGCGCGACGCGACCGGCGCCGGGATGATGGACTGCAAGAAGGCGCTGGCCGAGTCTGGCGGTGACCTCGAGGCGGCCAAGCGACTCCTGAGAGAGAAGGGGCTGGCCGACGCCGCCAAGCGCACCGGCCGCGCTGCGTCCGAGGGCATCGTGTACGCCTACATGCACCGCCCGGACCCCAACTACCCGCCCAAGCTCGGCGTGTTGCTCGAGCTCAACTGCGAGACCGATTTCGTCGCGAAGACCGAGGACTTCGAGCGGCTTGCGAAGGACATCGCGATGCACATCTCGTTTTCGGACCCCTCGTGGACGGTGCGCGAGCAGGTCCCCCAGAACGTGATCGACGAGGAGTCGGCGATCTACGCGAAGCAGGCGAAGGACTCGGGCAAGCCCGAGCAGGTGATCGACAAGATCGTCACGGGGAAGCTCGAGGCGTTCTACAAGGAGAACGTGCTCCTCGACCAGGAGTGGATCCAGGACAAGAGCAAGACGATCGCGGCCCTGATCGACGAGGCGCGCGCGAGCATGGGCGAGAACGTCTCGATCGGGAGCTTCTGCCGGATCAGGGTCGGCGAGGACAAGGCGTAGGACGCGTGAGCGCGGACCTGGCCGGGCCCCCGAAGTACAAGCGGGTCTTGCTGAAGCTGTCGGGCGAGGCGTTCGCCGATCCGCAGCATGGCTTCGGCATCGACCCGCGGATCGTGGCATCGATCGCGCGCCAGGTTGCCGAGACCCAGTCGATGGGCACTCAGCTAGCGGTCGTGATCGGCGGCGGGAACATCATCAGGGGGCTGTCCGCGTCGGCCCAGGGCACGGACCGCACGACCGCCGACTACATGGGGATGCTGTCGACGGTGATCAACGCGCTTGCGCTCCAGGACGCGCTCGAGAAAGAAGGAGTGCAGACGCGCGTGCAAACGGCAATCTGGATGCAGGAGCTCGCCGAGCCGTACATCCGCCGGCGCGCGATGCGACATCTGGAGAAAGGACGCGTCGTGATCTTCGCCGGGGGCACGGGGAACCCGTACTTCTCGACCGACACGACCGCCGCGCTCCGGGCTCTCGAGATCAACGCCGAGGCGATCCTCAAGGGCACTCGCGTCGACGGCGTGTACGACTCCGACCCCCTCGTGAACCCGGGCGCGCAGATGTTCCGTTCGCTCCCGTACATCGAGGTGCTCAATCGCGGCCTCAAGGTGATGGACTCGACGGCGATCTCTTTGTGCATGGACAACGCGCTTCCGATAATCGTGTTCAACCTGAAAGCGGGCAACATCGTGCGGGTGCTGTCGGGCGAGGACGTCGGGACGCTCGTCCATTCCGACGCGACCTAGCTCTTCGGACGTGGCTCTCAAGAGGAGGTTGCATGGCTGAGGACAAAGACTCCGTACTTCGAGAGGCCGAGGACAAGATGCAGAAGGCGGTGTCCGTGAACCGCGAAGAGCTGGCGAGCATCCGGTCCGGGCGCGCGTCGCCGAGCCTCCTCAACCGCATAACAGTCGACTATTACGGCACCCAGACCCCGCTCAACCAGATCGCGAACCTGTCCGTCCCGGAACCGCGCTTACTGGTGATCGCTCCGTACGACCCGAACTCGATCTCCGCGATCGAGAAGGCGATCCTCTCGTCGGACCTGGGGATCACGCCGAACAACGACGGGCAAGTGGTCCGGCTCGCGTTCCCACAGCTCACCGAGGAGCGCCGCAAGGAGCTGATCAAAGTCGCGCATGTGCGGGCCGAGGAGGGTCGCGTGTCGGTGCGGGGCGTGAGGCGGCACGCGAAGCAAGAGCTCGAGCGCATGAAGAAGGACCACACGCTCAGCGAGGACGAGGAGCGCGGCGCCGAAGGTCGGCTTCAGAAGATCACAGACAAGTACGTGGCCGAGGTCGACGAGAACCTCAAGCGGAAGGAAGCGGAGCTGTCCGAGGTCTAGTGGAGGTCTAGTGGATCAGACGGCTCCAGTGGAGCAGCCGGCTTCCGCACCTCGGTCGCTCAAGGCGGCGGTCGTCACCGCGGTCATCCTCCTCGGGCTGATCGCGCTCTGCTACGCGCTGGGCCCGACCGCGTTCTTCTATCTCGCGTTCGCCGTCGTCATGATCGCGTTGTGGGAGCTGCTCGACGCGCTCGTTCAGTCGGGCCGTCGGCCTCCCGTCGTGGTCGGGCTCGCGGGAGGGGCGGGGTTGATGATCGTCGCCTTTCTCGAACGGCCCGCGTTGTTGCCCGTCGTCCTCGCGGGCACCGTTTATGCGTCGTTGTCGTACGCGTTGCGACCGGGTCGAGGCGCGACCCCGGCCAGCGACGTCGCGTGGACCGTGCTCGGCGTTGCATGGGTCGGCGGCGGGGGAGCCGCGGCGGTCGCGATGCTGAAGCTCCCCGACAGCGGGTTGAAGCTCCTCGTCGGGTTCGTGTTGATCACCGCGCTGGACGACATTGCCGCGTACTTCGCGGGGACCGCTTTCGGCAAGCACAAGATGGCGCCGTCGATCTCGCCGGCGAAGTCGTGGGAGGGGTTCGCCGGAGGTCTCGCCGGCGCGCTCGGTGGCGGAGCCTTGTGCGGGTTGACGATGACCGAGCTGAGCACCGCCGAGGGCGTTGCCATAGGGGCGATCTGCGGGCTGCTGGCCCCCGCCGGTGATCTCGCCGAATCGCTCGTGAAGCGCGAGCTGGGGATAAAGGACTCTGGACGGGTGCTTCCGGGTCATGGGGGATTGCTCGACCGGCTCGACGCGATCCTTTTTTGTGCGCCCGCTGTCTACGTCTTCCTGAGATTCGTCGTGTTTTAGACGCGCGTCGCCTCTGGCGACCCGCTTGGGGGCCGCCGGTACGGGGCCGACCGTGTGAGAATTCACGTGTGAAGGACCGGCCCAGGCGCGTCGCGATCCTGGGCAGCACCGGCTCGATCGGGCGACAGGCGATCGACGTCGTGCTCGCCCATCCCAACCGTTTCGAGGTCGTCTCGCTCGTTGCGGGATCGAACCGCGCCTTGCTCGACAAGCAGGCCGCGGAGCTCGGCGGGCCGCGCGTGGGCTTGGGGGCCGAGGCCGCCGAGGCCGCCGCGCGCGCGGACGACGTCGACGTCGTGTTGAACGCGGTCGTGGGGGTGGCGGGCCTCCTCGCTTCGCTCGCCGCGCTGGAGGCCGGCAAGACGCTCGCGCTGGCGAACAAAGAGAGCCTCATCGCCGGGGGCGAGGTGTGCCTCGCAGCGCTCGAGCGGGGTGGCGGTGCGCTCGTCCCCGTCGATTCCGAGCATGCGTCGCTGGCGCGCGCGCTCGAGGGCCGCGAACGGTCGAGCGTGACGCGTCTGATCCTCACTGCCTCGGGCGGGCCCTTCCGCGCCCGGGACGACCTCGCGGGCGTGACGAAGGAGGAAGCCCTTCGGCACCCGACGTGGGCGATGGGCCCGAAGATCACGGTCGACTCGGCGACGCTCATGAACAAGGGCCTCGAGGTCATCGAGGCGCACTATCTATTCGGCTTCGGTTACGACGACGTCGAGGTCGTCGTGCACCCCCAGAGCGTGGTCCACGGAATAGTCGAGCTCGTGGACGGTTCCATGTTGATGCACGCGGCCCCCACGGACATGCGCATACCGATCCAGTGGGCGCTGGCTGCTCCCGACCGGCTGGGCTATCAGTGGGAGGCGCTCGACCTGGTGAAGGTCTCTCCGTTGGAGTTCGAACCACTCGACAGGCAGAAGTGGACCGCGGTCGACCTCGCCTACGACGCGGGCCGTAAGGGCGCGACATATCCGGCTGCGTTGAACGCCGCGAACGAGGTCGCGGTGCAGGCGTTTCTGGACGAGCGGATCGACTTCGTCGACATCCCGGCGGTGACGGCGGACGTCCTCGGCGATCACGACCCCGGGGACGCGTCGGCGGTCGACGGGGTCCTCGATGCCGACCGGCGCGCCCGAGCGCGCGCGGGCGAACTGCTCGAGGGGCGCGCGCGATGACCCTCGGCGTCCTGCTGTTCGTCGCCGCGATCATCGTCGTGGTCATGATCCACGAGGCCGGGCACTTCCTCATGGCCAAGCTCTTCCACTTCAAGGCGACGAAGTTCTTCTTCGGGTTCGGCCCGACGCTGTGGTCGTTCACGAAGGGCGAGACGGAGTACGGGATCAAGGCGATCCCCGCAGGAGGGTTCGTGAAGATCGTGGGCATGAACCCGTACGAGGAGGTGCCGCCGGAGGACCAGGCGCGCGCCTACAGCAACAAGCCGAGGTGGCAGCGCGCGCTCGTCCTCGTCGCCGGCTCCGGGACGCATTTCATCGTCGCCTTCCTCATCTTGCTCGTCACCGCCGTGACGATCGGCTACCCGACGGGAGGCGTGACGAACGAGGTCGCCGCGGTGAACGGCGTCCGCGGCGCGACCACGCCCGCGATCGAGGCCGGCATCGAGCCCGGCGACCGCATCGTCGGGGTCGGCGGCACGCCGACGAGCTCGTGGGCGGAGATCCGCAGCTACATCCGCGCACACGGTGGCCAGGAGGCGACGTTCACGGTCGAAAGCGACGGAGAGACGCGAACCGTCGAGGTGACGCTCGGGCAGGCGTTGTTCCGCGGACAGGACCTCGTCGACTACGCGGCTCCCGGCGAGACGCTGCGCGCGGCCGAGCCGGGCGAGACCGTGTCGGGGTTCTTCGGCGTCTCGCCGCAGCCGGAGTTCGAGACGATGTCGTTCCCCGCCGCCATCCCGGACGCGGGGTCGAAGACCTGGTACGTCGTGACGCGCTCGGTGGAGGGCATCAAAGACGTGTTCGGCATGGTGTTCGGCGGCGAGCTGTGGGACGCGTTGACGGGGGAGGGCGAGCGTGCCGTCGACGAGGGACCGCTCGGCCTCGTGGGGGCCGGCCGCATAGCAGGGGAGAGCGTCCAGCGTGGCAATCTCCTCGACCTCGTCGCGTTGATCGTCGGGTTCACCGTCTTCGTCGGGATCATGAACCTGCTGCCGCTTCCGCCGCTCGACGGGGGCCACTTGGCCGTCCTCGGATGGGAAGCGGTGACGCGCAAGCAGGTCGACGTGCGCAAGCTGATCCCTGTTGCGGCCGCGGTCATCTCGTTTTTCGTGCTGTTGTTCATCGCCGTGCTCTATCTCGATCTCGCGCGCCCGATAAAGGCACCTTTCTGATGTCGATCGACCAGATGTACCCGCGGCGTAAGACGCGTCAGATCTTCGTCGGCGACGTCGCGATCGGCGGGGACGCGCCGATCTCGATCCAGTCGATGACGGTCACGAAGACCGACGACGTGCAAGCGACGCTCATCCAGGTGCACGAGCTCGCCACGCAAGGCGCCGACATCGTGCGCGTTGCGGTGCCGCACGAAGGCGACGCGCGTACACTGCCCGAGATCGTCAAGGAGGGCGGTGTCCCGATCATCGCCGACATCCACTTCTCGGTCCGGCTCGCGCTGATGGCAATCGAGGCCGGCGTGCACGGCCTTCGCCTCAACCCCGGCAACATGCGCAATCCGCAACACGTAAAGGACGTCGCGCGCGCGGCGGCGGAGCGCCGGATCCCGATCAGGATCGGCGTCAATGCCGGCTCGCTCGACAAGAAGCTCGTCGAGAAGTACGGCCGTCCGACCGCGGAGGCTCTCGTCGAGAGCGCGCTCTACGAGATCTCGCTCCTCGAGGAGCACGGGTTCGGCGACATCAAGGTGTCGGTGAAGCACCAGAACGTGGCCGAGATGATCCAGGCGTACCGGCTGCTCGCGCCGAAGACCGACGTGCCGTTCCACCTCGGCGTCACCGAGGCCGGCACGCCCAAGCAGGGCACGGTCAAGAGCGCCATCGGCATCGGGACGCTGCTCGCCGAGGGGATCGGCGACACCATCCGCGTCTCGTTGACCGCCGATCCCGTCGAGGAGGTGAAGCTCGGTAAGCAGATCCTCCAATCGCTCGGCCTGCGTCAGGACAGCTTCGATCTCGTCGCATGCCCGTCGTGCGGACGGGCCGAGCTCGACGTCTTCGCTCTGGCGAACGAGGTCGAAGCCGCGATCGAGAAGATGGACCTCCCGCCGATGCAGATCGCGGTGATGGGCTGCGAGGTCAACGGGCCGGGCGAGGCGCGCGACGCGGACATCGGCATCGCCGCGGGCCCCGGCCGCGGGCTCTTGTTCTCGAAGGGCAAGCAGATCGGATGGGTGCCGCACGACCGGCTCGTCGAGGCGCTCCTGGAGGAGGCCGAACGCGTCGCCGCCGAGATCCGCGCCGAGGGTGGGACCGATACCGACAACGGCCGTGGAGTGACCGTGTTGAAGGGGGCCGCGCGGCGCGCGCCGCTGCAGATCGGGATGCGCCCACCCAGCCGGGTTGACTAGGCTTAGGCTCCCAGCCCCGCGCCTGTAGGAGGTCCTTAGATGAGACGCCTTGCCCCCGTCGCTCTCGCGTTGCTGCTTATCGCGTCGATCCTTGCGCCGCCGGCCGCGGCCGCGAAGGAGACGGCGACGGATCCCAACGACACCGGTGGCCGGCTCGACATCGTCGAGCTCAGCTTCAAGGGCGAGGCCGGAGGCACGAACACCATCAAGCTCAAGACTCAGAACCCGTGGGGTTGCAAGTTCCTGCGACAGGGCGTGAAGACCAGCCTCAACTGGCACTTCGACGACGGCGAGGACGGGGACAACGACCTCGTCGGAAAGTTCGTGTGCGTGAATGCGAACAGCAACGATCCGGAGCTCGTGTTGAAGCTGCACGGGACGGACTCGAACAACAACTACGACCCCGTCCCGACGAAGCGGCCCGACAAGAAGACCGTGAAGGTGACGTTCCCGTTCGACATCGGCGAGTTCGAGTCCGAACACGCGTCTGCGCACGCGCGCAGCAAGGACGCGATCTCGGAGGGCTGTGACGTGTGCGTCGACCGCGCCCCCGACACCGGAGGCCTAACGCTTTATTAGTTACGCGGGGTCGCACGTACGTCACGGGGGTGACGGGACGTACGTGCCGGCGCGCTGGCCGTCAGCCTATTTGCGGCCGGCGTTGGGCCTCTTGCCGTGGTTCGCCTTGTTCTTTCGACGGGTGCGGCGCTTGCGTCCTTTGGTAGCCATGGCGCCATGATAAACTCAAAAACCTGCCCTGAGCAGGAGAAACGCGAACGACAGCTAGCAGAGACAACGAGATGACTCGAAGCCCCTCCCCAGAGGGGCTTCTTTGTGGGCCGAGCATGCCAAAATCGACGGGGCTGGCGAGGAGGGGGCATGACTGCGCTCCAGGAGGTCAAAGACCTCGCCGCGGCGGTCGCCCGTCAACGGGGACTGAGGCTCTGGGACGTCGAGATGGGCGGGCGCCCGGGCAGCTCCGTGGTGCGGGTGTTCGTCGACTCCGAGGGCGGGGTGGACCTCGACACCGTCTCGAAGGTCTCGGAGGAGATATCGAGGGGCCTCGACCTCAGGGATCCGATCCCCGGTCGTTACACCCTCGAGGTGTCGTCGCCCGGGCTCGAGCGGACGCTTCGTTCGCCCGAGCACTTCGCCTTGTCGGTGGGGCGACAGGTCGTCGTCAAGACGACCGAGCGCATCGTCGGCGATACGCACCGCGTCGAGGGAGTCATCGCCGGCGCGGCGGATGACGGAGTGCGTCTTCGGAGTGGGGAGGACGACGTCGTGATCCCGTACGACGTCATCAAGTCGGCACGAACGGTATTCGAATGGAAGTGACGTGACATGAAGATCCCAATCGAGTCTCTGAAAGAGCTCGAGAGAGAGCGCGGCATCTCGTTCGACACTCTCGTCGAGGCGATCGAGAAGGCGCTGGCTCAGGCATATCTCAAGGTGACCAACGCGGACGAGACGCGCGGCGCGCGCGCGGTTCTCGACCAAGAGTCCGGTGATGTGACGGTCTTCGCGCAGGACGTCGAGATCGACGAGGAGACCGAGGAGATCACGGTCCACAAGGAGTGGGAGGACACGCCCGCCGATTTCGGGCGCATCGCGGCTCAGACGGCGAAGCAAGTGATCCTCCAGCGGCTACGCGAGGCCGAGCGCGACATCACCTTCGGCGAGTATTCGGGCCGGGAGGGCGACATCGTCACGGGTATCGTGCAGCAGCACGACCACCGCTACACGATCCTCGACCTCGGCAAGACGGAGGCGCTCATGCCGCCGTCGGAGCAGATCCCGCACGAACGCTACGAGCACGGCGCGCGCCTCAAGGCGTACATCGTCGAGGTGCGCAAGTCGGCGCGCGGCCCCCAGATCATCGTGTCGCGCACGCACCCCGGGCTCATCAAACGGCTGTTCGAGCTCGAGGTCCCGGAGATCCTCGACGGGGTCGTCGAGATCAAGGCGGTCGCGCGGGAGCCCGGCCACCGTTCGAAGATCGCGGTTGCCTCGAACGACCGCAACGTCGATCCCGTGGGCGCGTGCGTTGGCTCCAAGGGGGCACGTGTGCGCATGGTTATGAACGAGCTCCGCGGAGAGAAGATCGACATCATCAAGTGGACCGAGGACGTCGGTGAGTTCGTCGCGAACGCGCTCTCGCCGGCGAAGGTGAAGGAGGTCCGCATCCAGGACGACGGTGAGACGGCCCTGGTGGTGGTGCCCGATTACCAGCTGTCCCTGGCAATCGGGAAAGAGGGCCAGAACGCGCGCCTGGCGGCGCGGCTCACGGGGCTGCGCGTGGACATCAAGTCCGAGTCCCAGCTCCGCAAGGAGGCCGAGGACGCCGCTCCGCCGGAGTCAGCCGACGGCGACGCGGCTCCCGAGGTCGCCCCCGCGGACGCGACGTCGAGCCCGGCCGAGTAGGGCCGCCGCCCGCCGAATAAGATGATCGCCCCCAGGGGCCGGAGGAACGTTCGAGCCCCTCGGCCCCGCCGGCACGAAGGAAGAGATGGCTAAGACGAGAGTTCACGAGGTCGCCAAAGAGCTGGGTCTCACGTCCAAGGAGGTGCTCGCGCACCTCGAGAAGATCGGGAGCCCGGTCAAGAGCCATTCGTCCTCGATCGAGGACGCGGTCGCGGCGCGCGTTCGCTCCGACCTCGGCAACGGGGCCGCCGCACCGGCCGAGGCCGCGCCCGCGCCGACGAAAGAGTCTCCGCCGGCCGCGGAGCCGAAGCCGGTCGCGCAGAAGCCCGTCGCGCAGAAGCCGGTCGCGCAGAAGCCCGTCCCGCAGGAGGCCGCGCCCGAGCCGCCGGCCGTCGAGGCGCCTGCGGTGGAGGAGCCCGAAGAGGCCCCCGTCCCCGAGCCCTCCGGCGGGCCCGTGCGCGTGCACCGAGGGATAACGGTCAAAGAGTTCGCAGAGAAGATCGACCGCGCCCCGGCCGAGATCGTCAAGACGCTCATCGGCCTCGGCGAGATGGTCACCGTGACCCAGTCCATGAGCGACGAGGCCGTGCTGCTCGTCGCCGACGAGGTCGGCATCCCCGTCCAGGTCGTGGACCCGGGCGAGGACGAGGTCGACGACGAGCCCGAGGCCGAGGCGGACGACGACGGCGTGACGATGCCGCGCCCCCCGGTGGTGACCGTGATGGGTCACGTCGACCATGGCAAGACTGCGATCCTCGACGCGATCCGCAAGACCGACGTCGCCGCGGGCGAGGCGGGCGGGATCACGCAACACATCGGCGCCTACCAGGTCCATTACGACGGCCGTGAGGTCACGTTCATCGACACGCCGGGTCACGAGGCGTTCACCGCGATGCGAGCGCGCGGCGCACAGGCGACGGACGTCGCCGTGCTCGTCGTCGCCGCGGACGACGGCGTCATGCCGCAGACGGTCGAGGCGATCGACCACGCGCGCGCCGCGAAGGTGCCCATCGTGGTCGCGGTCAACAAGGTCGACAAGCCCGAGGCCGACCCGGCGCGCGTGCGCCAGCAACTCTCGGACCACGGCCTGCTTCCGGAGGAGTGGGGTGGCGAGACCGTGTTCGTCGACGTGTCGGCGAAGCAGCGCACGAACCTCAACGGTCTCATCGAGATGATCTTGCTCACCGCGGACGTGCAGCTAGACCTGAAGGCAAACCCCGACGCAATGGGACGCGGTGTCGTGATCGAGGCGCACCTCGACAAGGGAAGAGGCCCGGTCGCGACGGTGCTCGTCAAACGCGGCTCCCTCTACCAGGGCGACGCGATCATCGCGGGGGCCGCGTGGGGCCGCGTGCGCGCGATGCTCGACGAGCACGGCCGTCAGGTCGAACAAGCGAAGCCGGGCCAGCCGGTGCAGGTCCTCGGATGGCAATCGGTGCCCGATGCGGGCGACGAGTTCCGCGCGATCGAAGACGAGCGCGAGGCCAAGCGCGTCGCCTCGGAACGAGAGCAGCACCGCCGCGCCGCCGAACACGTCGCGCAGAAGGGCGTGTCGCTGCAGACGCTTCTTGCCGCGACGCGCGAGGGCGAGGCCCCCGAGCTCAACGTGCTCATCAAGGCGGACACGCAGGGCTCGGTCGAGGCGCTCGACGACCAGTTCTCGCGCATGGATCAGTCGCTCGTGAAACTCAACGTCCTGCGTAAGGGGGCCGGAGGCATCACCGAGAACGACGTCACGCTGGCGCAGGCGTCCGACGCCATCGTGATCGGCTTCAACGTCGTCCCGAACTCGGGGGCGCGCGTGATGGCCGAGGAGAACGGCGTCGACATCCGCACGTATCGCGTCATCTATCAGGCGGTCGAGGACATCGAGAACGCAGCGCGCGGCCTTCTCGGTCCCGAGACCCGCGAGGTCCCACTGGGCCAGGCGGAGGTCCGGGCGACCTTCCGCGTGCCGCGCCTCGGCGTCGTTGCAGGTTGCATGATCCTCGACGGAGTCATCCGCCGGAACTCACGCGCGCGTCTCGTGCGCGACGGCACCGTGATCTACGAGACCACCGTCGGCTCGCTTCGCAGGTTCAAGGACGACGTCCGTGAGGTCGCGGCGGGCTACGAGTGCGGGATCGGGCTGGAGGGATACCAGGACGTCAAGGAGGGCGATCTCATCCAGGCCTTCGAGGTGCAAGAGGTCGCTCGGTAGCTCCCGATGTTCATAGGGATGGCTCGATACGAGCTGTTCATCCCCGCCAGCGAGTCGCTAAAGGACCAGAGGCGGGTCGTGAAGTCGATCTCGGCCACCGTCCGCAACAAGCTGAACGTGTCGATCGCCGAGGTCGACCACCAAGAGCTGTGGCAGCGCGCCGCGCTGGGCATCTCCTGTGTCTCTGAGTCGATGGCGCACTGCCGCAAGGTCATGCAGGAGACCGAGAAGCTCATAGGCAAGGCCGCGATCGACGGGGCCGAGATCGTCGACCGCTCGATCGAGGTATTCGCCATGGAGGACCTGTGAGCGCAGCGAACGGAGCAGCAATCAGCCTGCGAACGGACGCGAAGTGAGCCAGCGCACCGAGAGGGTTCAGAAGGAGACGCGCCACATCCTCGGCGAGGAGATCCAGGCGTTGAAGGACCCTCGTATCGGGTTCGCCACCGTCACGGCGGTGCGCGTCACGCCGGACTTGCGGCACGCGCGCGTGTTCGTCAGCGTGTTGGGCACTCCCGACGAGCAGACCCAGACGATGAAAGGCTTGAAGAGCGCGACGCCGCACTTGAGGACCGAGCTAGGGCGCCGGATGAGAATGAAGTACCTTCCCGAGCTGACCTTCGAGCTCGACCACGGTGTCGAGCACGCGGAGCGAGTCGAGTCGTTGCTCCGCCGGATCCACGAGGAAGAGAGGGACTGATCGTGCGCTACGACGCACCCGACTGGGACGCGGCGGTGCTCGCGCTAAAGGACGCGAGTGACGTCACGATCGCGTGCCACGTCAACCCCGACGGCGATGCCCTGGGCTCGCTGCTCGGCGCGTCGATCGCGCTGCGAAAGATCGGCAAGACCACCTACCCGACGTGGGGCACGGACCCTCTCGCGGTGCCCGTCCAGTACGAGTTCTTGCCCGGCGTCGACACCCTGGTACAGGCGAAGGATGCCCCGGTCGCGAGCCTGTTCCTGGCGCTCGACTGCGGGGCGGCCGACCGCCTCGGCGAGTTGGAGAAGACGATGTCGAAGTCTCCGTGCGTCGTCAACGTCGACCATCACCCCGGCAACGACGACTTCGGGCATCTCAACGTCGTCGTGACGGGCGCGTCGTCCACCGCCGAGCTCGTGACCCGTCTGATACAGGACGCCGGGATCGAGATCGACCGCGAGATCGCGACGTGTCTCTACACGGGGATCGTGACCGATACCGGGCGCTTCCAGTACTCGAACTCGTCGCCCGACACACTTCGGCTGGCGGCCGACCTGCTGACCTACGGCGTCCCGGCATCGGACATCGCCGTCGATGTCTTCGAGTCGGCGCCGTTCGGCTACCTGAAGCTCCTCGGCAGAGTCCTCGAGCGCGCCCAATTGTTCGAGCCAGAGCGGTTCGTGTACTCGTGGGTCACGCGCGCCGACCTCGAGGAGACCGGCGTGTCCATGGAGGAGACCGACCAGCTCATCGAGCTGATCCGCGCGACACGCGCCGCCGAGGTCGCGGCGATGTTCAAGGAACAAGCGGATGGGCGCTTCCGCGTCAGCCTTCGATCGAAAGGGCCGCGCAGCGTCGGCGCCATCGCTCGGACGCGCGGTGGCGGCGGGCACGAGCTGGCGGCGGGATATACCGCCGATGCCGTCGAGCCCGCGGTCGCAGAGA
>DATBND010000226.1:0-2356 GCA_036554505.1 Actinomycetota bacterium
CCAGGATGTAGACCTGCGCGTTGAACTTGGTGTGCGGCGTGATCGAACCGGGCTTTGCGAGCACCTGGCCGCGCTGCACCTCGTCCTTCTTGGTGCCTCGCAGCAGGATCCCTGCGTTGTCGCCGGCCTGAGCCTCGTCGAGCAGCTTGCGGAACATCTCGATGCCCGTGACCACGGTCTTCGAGGTCTTGGGATCGATACCGACGATCTCGATCTCCTCGCCGGTCTTCAGCATCCCCTGCTCGACGCGCCCGGTGACGACCGTGCCACGCCCGGTGATCGTGAAGACGTCCTCGATCGGCATGAGGAACGGCTTGTCGGTGTCACGCTGCGGCTCGGGCACGTACTCGTCGACCGTCGCCATCAAGTCCTTGATGCCCTGCGCGGCGTCCGCGTCGCCGTCGAGCGCCTTGAGCGCCGACACACGCGTCACGGGGACGTCGTCGCCCGGGAACTCGTACGCAGTGAGGAGCTCGCGCACCTCGAGCTCGACGAGGTCGAGGAGCTCGGGGTCGTCGACCATGTCGACCTTGTTGAGCGCTACGACGATGTAGGGGACGTTGACCTGACGGGCGAGCAGCACGTGCTCACGCGTCTGGGGCATCGGGCCGTCGGCCGCCGATACGACGAGGATGGCGCCGTCGACCTGCGCGGCGCCGGTGATCATGTTCTTGATGTAGTCGGCGTGGCCCGGCATGTCCACGTGCGCGTAGTGGCGGTTCTCGGTCTCGTACTCGATGTGCGAGATCGCGATCGTGATGCCGCGCTCCTTCTCCTCCGGCGCGTTGTCGATCTGGTCGAAGGCGGTGAAGGTGACGTTCGGGTTCGACTCCGATAGCACCTTGGTGATAGCGGCCGTCAAAGTCGTCTTTCCATGGTCGATGTGACCCATGGTCCCGATGTTGACGTGCGGCTTGGTGCGCTCGAACTTCTGCTTAGCCATGTCCCCTTCCCTTCCTTGACACTTCCGACCTATTCGCCTCTGACGGTTGCAACGATTTCCTCCGCAATGGACTGCGGCACTTCCTTGTACGAGTTGAACTGCATGCTCGAGGTCGCACGGCCCTGAGTGCGGCTGCGCAGCTCGGTGACGTAACCGAACATCTCCGACAGCGGCACCTGCGCCTTGACGATGCGGTCGGAGCCGCGCTGCTCCATCGCCTCGATGTGGCCACGCCGCGAGCTGAGGTCGCCGATGACGTCGCCCATGTACTCCTCGGGCGTCACGACCTCGACGTCGAAGACCGGCTCGAGCAGCGCGGGCTTGGCGCGCTTGGCGCCTTCCTTGAACGCCATCGAGCCGCAGATCTTGAAGGCCATCTCGGACGAGTCGACGTCGTGATAGTTGCCGTCGGTGAGCGTCACGCGCACGTCGACGACGGGGTATCCGGCGAGCACGCCCGACGCCATCGCTTCCTGCACGCCCTGGTCGACGGCCGGGATGTACTCGGTCGGGATGCGGCCCCCGGTGATCTTGTTGATGAACTCGTAACCGCCCCCGGGCCCCGTGGGCTCTAGCGCGATGACCGTGTGCGCGTACTGGCCCTTACCGCCGGTCTGCTTCTTGTACTGCTGGTCGACCTTCTCGACGGGGTTGCGGATCGTCTCGCGATAGGCGACCTGCGGCTTGCCGACGTTGGCCCCGACCTTGAACTCACGGATGAGCCGGTCGACGAGGACCTCGAGGTGCAGCTCGCCCATCCCCGAGATGATCGTCTGGCCCGTCTCGTCGTCGGTGTGCACGCGGAAGGTCGGGTCCTCCTCGGACAGACGCTGCAGGGCGTTGCCGAGCTTGTCCGAGTCGACCTTCGACTTCGGCTCGATCGCGACGTCGATGACCGGCGTCGGGAAGTTCATCTGCTCGAGGAGCACGGGGTCACTCGGATCGCACAGGGTGTCACCCGTCAGCGTCTGCTTGAGCCCCACCACCGCGACGATGTCGCCGGCAAAGACCGCGTCTTTGTCCTCGCGGTGGTTGGCGTGCATCTGCAGGATGCGACCGATGCGCTCCTTACGATCGCGCGTCGAGTTGATGATGCTGTCGCCACTCTTGAGCGTGCCCGAGTAGACGCGCAGATAGGTCAGACGGCCCACGTAGGGGTCGCTCATGATCTTGAATGCAAGCGCAGAGAAGGGCGCGGAGTCGTCGGGCGGGCGCTCGACGGTCTCGCCGGAGTCCGGCTTGATCGCCTCCATCGGAGGAAGATCGGTCGGGCTCGGCAGGTACCAGCACACCGCGTCGAGCAGCGGCTGCACCGCCTTGTTCTTGAACGCCGTTCCACAGAGCACCGGGGTGACCTCGTTGCCGACCGTGGCGCGGCGAAGCGCCTTGCGGATCTGCTCGACGTCGGGGTCC
>DATBND010000255.1:0-10933 GCA_036554505.1 Actinomycetota bacterium
TGTCCATGGCCGGCCTGGCGCTCGCGTGGGTCCTGCACAACGACAACGTGTCGGCGGCGATCATCGGCGCCACGAGGCCCGACCAGGTGACGGAGAACGCCAAGGCGTCCGGCGTCAAGCTCGACGATTCGGTGCTCGCGCGGATCGACGAGGCACTCGGGGACGTCATCGTCGACGACCCGTCGCTTACGGGCTAGCGATGCCCGAGCTCCCGCTCACCGAGCCGTCCTCGACGACGATCGAGGAGCCCGCCGGATCGCTGGAGGCGCTCGACGCGGCGGGCGCGCCCGAGGACGTCGCGGCCGTCGCACGCGGCTGGCCGGAATGCCTCGCGGCGTGGGCGACGCTGGGGGAGACCGCACTGGAAGAAGGGCGCGACGTCGACGCCTACGCGTTCTTCCGCGTCGGTTACCACCGCGGGCTCGACCGGATACGCGGAGCGGGCTGGCGAGGGAGCGGGAGGGTGCCGTGGGCCCACGCGGGAAACCGTGGTTTCCTGCGGTCGCTCCGGGGGCTGGGCCTCGCCGCAGGCGCGATCGGCGAAGAGCACGAAGCGACACGCTGCGCCGACTTCTTCGCGCAGCTCGCGCCCGACGCCCCCTGACGGTCGGCGCGCATGCTCATCACGAGCACGTCGAACGCCCTGGTCAAGCGGATCCGCTCGCTTCGCCGCAGGCGTGATCGCGCGCGTGAAGGCGCGTTCTTCGTCGAAGGCATACAGCCGGTGTGGCATGCGCTCGACCACGGCGCGATGGTCGAGAAGCTGATCGTCGCCCCGGACGTGCTTACGAGCGAGCCTGCCCGCACGCGCGTGGACGACGCGCGCAGCGCGGGCGTCGACGTCGCGACCGTCAGTCCCGAGGTGTTCGCCGCGCTGAGCGAGCGCGACGGCCCGTCCGGGCTGGGGGCCGTGATCGAGATCCGGTCGAGGGCGCTGTCGGATCTCGACGTGAGCGCGGACGGGATCGTGATCGCCCTGGAGGCCGTGGGCAATCCCGGCAACCTGGGCACGATCCTTCGCAGCGCGGACGGCGCCGGCGCGACGGCGGTGGTCGTCGTGGGCGACGCGGCCGACCCTTACGACCCCGGCGCGGTGAAGGCGAGCATGGGCGCGCTGTTCACGGTGCCGGTGCTCGAAGTGGCCGATCTCGGCGAGCTCGTTGCGTGGGCGCGGTCGTCCGGGCTCACGATCGTGACGACGTCGGCGCGCGCTCCCACCCTTTACTCCGAAGCGGCCTACCGGCTCCCCGCTCTCGTCGTGCTCGGCTCCGAAGGCGACGGCCTGTCGACGGACGCGCTGTCCCTCGGAGACCTGCAGGTGCGGATCGACATGCGCGGCGCGGTGTCGTCTCTCAACCTCGCCGTGGCGGCGGGCATCCTCCTCTACGAGATGAGGCGCGTCACGTCGACGTGAGCTCCGGCATCACGTCGCTCACGAACTCCTCGAGACGAGCTTGCCCTTCGGACGGGTAGCTAACGGTCAGGTACGAGAAGCCCGCCTCGTCGAGCGCATCGACCGTGGCGCGCACTTCGTCCCACGGTTCGGACAGGGAGAGGGCGGTCGAGCGCGCGATCTCCTTCGGGTCGCGCCCGGCGCGCTCCGCGTGCTCCTCCACGATGGCGACCTTTCGCCGGAGGCTGTCTAGCGATCCGAACGCGTGCCACACGTCGGCCTGGCGCGCGACGATCGGCAGCATCAGCTGCTCACCGGACGCCCCGATCCATATTGGCGGATGAGGCTTCTGCACGGGCTTGGGGTTGTAGGTCGCGTCGTGCAGCTTGTAGTACTTGCCGTCGAAGCTGGCTCCGTCGGTGGTCGTGAGCAGCCGGTAGACCTCGATCGCCTCGTCCAACCGGCGCGCCCGCTCGCTGTTACGAGGGAAGTCGATGCCGAGCTCGCGATGCTCGCCCTCGTACCACGCCGCGCCGATCGCGAACTCGACCCGGCCGCCCGAGACGTGGTCGATCGTGACCGCCTCCGCGGTCAACACAGACGGGTGCCGGTAGGTGACGCCGGTGACGAGCGTCCCGAGCCGCACCCGTTCGGTTTCGGCCGCTAGGGCGGCGAGCAGCGTCCACCCCTCGAAGCACGGCCCGCCCGGCGATCCGTACAGGGCCTTGAAGTGGTCGAAGACCCACACGCCGTCGAAGCCCGCATCCTCAGCGAAGCGGACGCGCGCGATTATCTCCGGCCACTCGAGCTGGTGCTGGGACACGTCGAGTCCGAACCGCATCCGTGCGCTCCTTTCAGACGTTCAGCACTGCCGCGGCAAGAAACGTGCGGACCCGTTGTGCCAGGTCGTCGTACTTGCCCCAGAAGAAATGGTTGGCTCCCGCCATCACAGCGACCTCGGCGCCGGCGACTTCGCTCGCCCACGTGGTGCAGTCGTCGTGTCCGACGAGGTGGTCGTTGGCGCCACAGATCAGCAACAACGGAACGGTTACCCGAAGTCCCGCTGCATCGGGGAGTCCGGCCGTGATGCCCTCGCGAGGTTTCACCGCCGGAGCGATCGCCACGCACGCGGCAAGGCCCGGCTCCGCGGCCACCGTCCGCACGGCGACCGCGGCCCCGAACGACCACCCGGCGATCGCGACGGGGACGTCGCCGAAGCGCTCGCGCGCCAGCCCTATCGCGCCGTGAGCGTCGGCGACCTCATCCTCTCCGGTCGACGGCTCGCCCTCCGAGGCGCCGATCCCTCTGAAGTTGAAGCGCAGCACCGCCCACCCGTGCGGAACGAGCTCGTCGACGAGGGCGAGAAGCAGCGGCGCCTCCATCGTCCCGCCCATGCGGGGGTGGGGATGGCAGAGCACCAGCGCCGCGGCCGGGTCCGGAGGCCCGTCCAGAGCCGCTTCGAGAGAGAGCCCGTCGAGCGAGCGGAGCTGGATCTGCTCGCTCATCCGCGCGTCGCGCCGACCGCGGCACGCAGCCTCTCGGCGATTCCCGCCATCTCGTCCTCGGAGCGGTACTTGTGGCGCGGCCAGAAGAACCCCCGCAGCCCGTCCTTGCGCCGCCGTGGGACGACGTGGACGTGGAGGTGCGGGACGCTCTGGCTCACCTTGTTGTTGATCGCGACGAACGAGCCCTCGGCCTCCATGGCCTGCGGCACTACCTCGGCAAGCAGACGGGCGTTGCGAAAAAGCGGCTCGATCAACTCGACGGGGAGCTCGGGAAGCGTCTCCAAGTGCACCTTCGGCACGAGCAGGCAGTGGCCGGGAAAGAGGGGGCGGATGTCGAGGAACGCTAGCGTGTGCTCGTCGTCTAGAACGACATGAGCCGCCGCGCTCCCGCGGGCGATGTCACAGAAGATGCACACGCTCGCAGCCTAGTCAAGGTGAGCGCGTGCATCGGACGGGCACATGCTGGGTATCCGTGAGCCGTGATGGACGTTCCCAGAGGCCGCGTGGTCGTGTACTCGGACATCGGATGCCCGTGGGCCCACGTGGCGGTGTTCCGGCTGCACAAGACACGCGCCATGCTCGGCCTCGACGACGAGGTCGTGTTCGAGCACCGCTCCTTCCCGCTGGAGCTGTTCAACGAACGACCCACGCCCAGGAAGGTCCTCGACGCGGAGATCCCGGTCGCCGGCGCTCTGGAGCCCGAGGCGGGGTGGCAGATGTGGCGGGGACCCGACTATCACTACCCGGTGACGATGCTGCCCGCGCTCGAGGCGGTGCATGCGGCGCGCGCCCAGAGCGAGCGCGCGGCCGAGCAGCTCGACCGTGCGCTGCGCGTCGCGTTCTTCGGCGCGAGCGAGATCGTCTCGATGCGGCACGTGATCCTCGGGGTGGCAAAGACGTGCGATCAGGTCGACGGGGACGCTCTGGCCGACGCTCTCGACTCGGGGCGGTTCCGGCGCGCGCTGATGGACGACTACGAGAAGGCACAGAGCGACGAGGTCAACGGCAGCCCGCACGTCTTCGTGAACGGCGAGGACGCGCACAACCCCGGCATCCAGATGCACTGGGAGGGCGACCACGGGAAGGGCTTCCCGGTGGTAGACAAGGACGATCCGTCGATCTATCAGGACCTGCTCGAGCGCGCCGCGCGCTGAATCGTGTGGCGGCCGGGCCATAGCGGGGGAGGGGTTCATGGACGAGAGCATCGTCAGGGAGCACGCGGAGACGCACGCGAAGGCGACCGTCGCAGGCGACCTGAAGACCGCCGGGAGCGCGCTGACCAAGGAGGCGATGGCGCAGGCCCCCGGAGTCATGAAGGCCATGCCGGCCACGCTCGAGTCGTGTGAGGTGACGAGCGTCTACACCGACGGCGACGAGATCGTGGCGCAGATCCGCTACGCCGGAGGGGAGCAGGAGTCCACCGTCGAATCGCGCTGGGCGGATCACGACGGGGTCCCCAAGATCACCGCCATGAAAGTTATCTAGGCGGGCTCATGGAAGCAGACGTCAACGGATCCCAGCGCAAGGTCCTCGTGTCGAGCGTTGCGCCGCTGAAGCCGTCCCACGGGGACTCCGGCATCGCCGTGAGAAGGGGCCGCACCCTTCCGTTCGTCCTGCGCCGCGAGTGGTCGGCGCCGGCCGGCCACTATCAGGAGACGTGGTACCTCGTGGTCCCGTCCAGTCGCGAGGTCGTGTACGAGGGCCCGACCAAAGACGTCCTCGTGTGGGGCCTGCAGGCCCTGACCGAGCTCGTCGACGAGGTCGTCGAGCCGATCCCGCTCGAGCCGGGGACCTACGAGATCGTGTTCTCGCTCGGTCGCGTGATGGGCGGCACGCTCGAGGTCGAGGCGGTCGAGGCCCCGGAGGAGGAAGCGGCCTAAGAGTCGTCGCCGCGACTCAGTAGAGGTATCGCGACGTCTCGCACCGCAGTCAGCAGCGCCAGGCCCGCGCACGCCAGGAGCAGCAATCCCGCCGCGACCCATCGCAGTCCGTCGGCGGGCAGCAACGTCGTCGAGCCGGGCCGGCTCGCGCTGACGAGCCGGGGACGGCCGTCGGACGGGAGGTCGGCGGCCTTCCCGTAAGGGAGCTTCAATTCGTACTTGCCCCACGGGATCCCCGGGGGACTGGGGATGGGCGGGAGCCCGCCCGCGTTGGGCAGGCTGCTGCCCGAGAGCAGTGCTCCGAGGCGCGACGGGGGGCCGAGCCCTCGCCCTCCGTATTGCTTGCCGCGTCCCTTGCCTCCTCCGAGCGCCGTGACCGTGCCGGACGATCCGCCCCGCGCGGCCTTGACCGTCAGGGCGACGGCCTGGGACGGCTCCGACGTGATCCCGTCGCTTTGCACCGAGCTCTCCCTCAGCGCGGTCACCCGATAGGAGTAGTCGCCGGGCACGAGCGTCTGGCGGAGCTCGGCGGCGGTGGTCCGGGCGACCTCCACGAATCCGCTCCCGTCGTCGCGCTCGACGACGTAACCGACGAGGTCGGGCTCCGGGTTGGCGGACCACGCGAGCGCGACCGCCCCGGAGTCCTCGGCCACGCGCAACCCCGCCGGCGCCTGCGGGGCGTTATCGGCGAGCACGGCCACGGACGTCTTGTCGCTGTCCCCGTCGAGCGACACGACGTTGACGACCACCGTGTGCCTCCCGTTCGGAGCGAGCGAACCGTCCGCCGGCCAGCGCTCGGTATCCCACGCGTAGTCGAGATGCACGTCGCGGGTGAACGTCTCGGGCTCCTTGGACGCCACCGCCCACGAGTCCACGAGGATCTCGATGCGTTTGATGCCCGCCACGGAATGGCCCGTTGCCCGGATGTCTTTGACGCCGGTGAGGACCTCGCCGTCGGCCGGGCTCTCGACGCGCGCGGAGGCCGTCCGCTGCGCGCTTGCCGGCGCGGCTAGCACTCCGAGCATGACGATGGCGACGAGCGCGGCCCGTCCTCTCATGAAAGAGCCTCCTCCGACACGAGCCGGGCGCGCGCCACGATGCGATGGGTCGCGCTTCCCTCCGGATGGCACGTCGTCAACGTGAGCCACGCGCCTGTCGCCGGGTAATCGCGGATCGGCGACCAGTCGTAGGCCTCGACGAGCCACGGTGCCTGGCTGATCTCGTAGACGTAACGCCCGACGGGCGTAGTGAGCACGACTCGATCGCCCGGCGCGAGCTCGTCCAGCCGGTTGAACGGGCGCCCGTAGGTCGTGCGATGCCCGGCGATCCCGACGTTGCCCTCGTCTCCGGGAAGGGGAGTGCGCGGATAGTGCCCGGCCCCCGCGTGGAGCGCCGCGGGCGTGGTGCCCTCGACCACCACGACGTCGACGCCGAGCTTTGGAATCTGCAGACGCGTGAGCGCGTCGCCGACCTTGATGTCGCCGCGGCGGTAGTCACCGGCGGTCGTGTCCAGCTGGTTGGACAGCCCCCGCTGGAGGTGGGCGGCCCACAGGTCGGTCGCGAACGGATAGGCAATCAGCATGACCCCGGCTGCCGCGAGCGTGGCGGCCGTGATCGTGAGGACGCGCCGCCTTCGCGCGGGCGCGTGCTGCGTGACGCTCATGCGGGCGGGCTCGCTAGGCGATCCGTCGCCGGATCCAGATGACCACGCCGGCGGCGAGGATCAGGACGATACCCACCGGCAGCAACGCCGAGCTCCCGCCGGTGACCGGCAGCGGGTCCTCGTCCGGGGGGCCGGGCTGCGGCTGCGGCCGCTCGGGGGCCGGCTGGATCTGCGCCGCCGCGGTTGTCCGGCCCAGCGCGAGGTGGATGCCGCCTTGGACTCCGGTGATGAGCTCGAGCCTGACTGCGTCGGCGGCCGCGGCCGCCTTCGTGCCCTCGTTGGAGACGTCCGCCGCCGCCGCGACGATGGTCGACTCGAGCGGCGTGCCCTCGAGGACCGTCTGGCTCTGCCCGGGCGCGACCGGGATCTCCGTGTAGGTGGGCTTCAAGGTCGTGATGTCTCGGACCTTGACGGTGACGATCGCGGGACTGGCGTCGGCCTCGGCGACCGCCTTCGCGGTGTCGACCGTCACCGAGGACCGGGAGTGGCCGACCTCGATGATCAGCAAGCCGTTCTCGGTCGCGTCGGCCGTGCCGGGCAGCGGATTGCCGTCGTCGTCGAGCTCCGGGATCCCGAGGACCCCGACGCGGGCCCCGGCCGCGGTGGACTCGACCTGGATGCCGTTGTCGACCGCGCCGATGTTCGCCTCGGCGATGCCCACCTCGATCTTGCCGGCCTGGCCCACGTCGACGACGTCGAGGACCTGGGTCAGCGCGGTGTTGATCGGCTCGGGGGCCTGGCCCAGGATGTCCTGGAGCTGGTCGACTACCTGCTGCTTGACTCCTTGCAGCTCGGCCGACAGCCCGCCGAGGTCGAGGTTGATCGACGTCTCGAGGATCCTGCCTTCGTTGAGGGTGGTCGGCACGCCCTTGGCGATCGTCGAGCTCGACGTCCCGCACGCGGCTTGGATCGCAAGCACCGTGCCCAGCGGGTCCGGAAGCGACGGGACCGCGCACGTCGTCCCGGCTTCGCCCTCCTCACCCGGGGAGGACGACTGCTCGGCGGTCGAGGCTTCGCAGGTGACCTTGGTGGGGTCCGGCGCATCGCCCAGGAGCGAGCATTGCCCGGCCCCCAGCCCCTGTGCCGACGGCTTGGAGTCGGCCCGGGCGATCGCCGCGCCGAGCGTCACTCCTTGGCCCGCGATCCCCAGCTCGGCGGCCCGGGCGTCGCCGCTCAGGGCATAGGCCTGGGCCTGTTGCGACGACGCGGGCGTCGCCGTGCCCGTCAACGCGGCGCAGATGATCGCCACTACAAGGATGGATGTCGCCCGTCTCATGAGGCCGCCCCTTCGATATGTATTGAGTTGAACCCGCTCTTCTGAGGGTGGGGCCGCCCGTGAATCCTGCCCTGCGGCCGGCCTCCCAAAGTATCCCGCGCGTGAGGTTAATGACAAGACTTCGCGGAGGCCGACTCGGGGGCCGCGGGCAGGGTCGCGCCCTTGACCAGGATCGGAGGCTCGGGCAAACTGAGTTGCCGGTTACTGAGGGTCGTCGGAGCTTCCCCTTACGACGATCCACAGGAGCCGGCCTCTTTTTGCCCGACACGGGCCGGCCGGACAATCTCTCTTCCTGCGGATCCGCGCCGACGGTTACGTGGTTGTCGTGCCGCGCCCGTATCCTGGCCCGCATGAAAATCAGACTTCTCGCCTTTGCCTGTCTCGTCGCCATCTTTGCCGGGGCGTGCAGCAGCGGCCGGGACGTCAGCCGGGGCCTGCAGTCCTCGACGCCCGACCCGGTGGTGACCTCCGGCGTCGACCTGACGCAGAGTGACCTCGACGCGCCCGACTCGTCCACCGCCGAGGTCGTCAAGCGCGTCCTCCCGGCTGTCGTCAACGTCCGCGTGACCTCTATCAATGACGGCATCCTGGGGCCGAGCCAATCCCAGGGCGAGGGCTCGGGCGTCATCATCGACGAGGGCGGCACGATCCTTACGAACAACCACGTGGTTGCAGGCGCCGTCAAGGTGACCGTCAAGTTCAACGACGATCACGAGGAGATGAACGGCACCGTCGTCGGAACCGACCCCGATCGCGATCTCGCGGTGATCAACGTGGACGCCGACGACCTCACGCCGATAACGCTCGGTCGGTCGGGGAGGCTCGAGCTGGGCGACTCTGTCATCGCGCTCGGGTTCCCTCTGGGCCTCGGAGGGCCCACGGTCACGAAGGGGATCGTGTCGGGCCTCGACCGGACGATCAACGTCTCGAACGACAACGGCGAGAGCGAGAACCTCGTCGGGCTTCTCCAGACCGACGCCGCCATCAACCCGGGTAACTCGGGCGGCGCCCTCGTCGACTCAGCCGGTCAGCTGATCGGCATCAACACCGCGGCCGCGCAGGCGAGCTCGGCCGAGAACGTCGGCTTTGCCATCGCGATCGACGAGGCCCTGCCCGTCATCGGCGAGATCCTGAGCGAGCCTGCCGAGGAACGCGCGTGGCTCGGCGTGCAGGTCGTCGGGATCGAGGACTCGGCGGCCGCCGCTCAGGTCGACCTCCCGTCGGACGCGCGCGGCTCCTACGTAATAAGCGTCTTCGACGGCAGCGCGGCCAAGGAGGCCGGCATCCAGGAGGGCGATCTGCTCGTCGCGATCGACACGAAACCGATCGAGGCCGCCGAAGATCTCACGACGGTGCTTACGGGCTATGACCCCGGGGACGAGGTCGAGGTCATCGTGTTCCGGGACGGACGGGAGATCTCCATCTCGGTCGAGCTCGGCCAGCGTCCCGCCACGATCGAATAGGCCGCTACGGGCCGCGGCCCGCGCCGGGTCTACCCTTGCCCTATGAAGGTCAAGCTGCGCAATCCCGATCGCGTCGTCGAGGTGAGCGGGCCGTCGACGGTCGCCGGGCTCCTTCACGAGCTCGACATCGTGCCCGAGGCCGTCCTCGTCATCCGGGACGCGACGCTGCTCACGCGCGACGAGCGCGTGGGCGAGGACGACGAGATCGAGGTCCGCCCGGTGCTCTCCGGCGGCTCCGACGCGAGCTCCCGAATCTTGGACCCAGACCGACCCCATACGTCGCCCCAGGTCCAAAAGTCTGTGGATGTCGGGGGCAGCGCGTGAAGTGCAAGGTGTGCCGCGAGCATGCGGTCGTAGACATCCGGCGCCACAACGCCGCGTTCTGCAGCGACCACTTCATCGACCATTTCCGTAACCAGGTCGCCAGGACGATCAAGGAGTTCCGGATGTTCGGCCCCGACGACCGGCTCCTCATCGCCGTGTCGGGCGGCAAGGACTCGCTCGCGGTGTGGGAGGTGCTCGTCGATCTCGGTTACGACGCGACCGGCTTCTATCTCGACCTCGGCATCGGGGGCTACTCGACGCGATCGAAGGACGCGGCGATCGCCTTCGCCGAGCAACGAGGGATGAAGCTCGTGATCAGGTCGCTCGCACAAGAGCACGGCTTCACCGTGCCGGAGCTCTCGAGGCTCACGGGCCGTGTCCCGTGCTCCGGATGCGGGCTCAACAAGCGCTACGAGTTCAACCGCGCCGCCCTCGAAGAGGGCTTCGACGTGCTTGTCACCGGCCACAACCTGGACGACGAGGTCGCGACGCTGTTCGGCAACGTGCTGCACTGGAACACCGACATGCTCGGCCGCCAGGCCCCCGTGCTCGAGGAGCGCGTCCTCGGCGAGGGCACCGACGCGCGCACCGCCCTGGTGAGGAAGGTGAAGCCGCTCGTCCGGCTCGCCGAGCGCGAGACCGCGGCGTACGCGCTGTTGCGCGGGATCGACTACGTCGTCGAGGAGTGCCCGATGGTCGAGGGCAACACGCAGCATCGCTACAAGGAGGCCATCACGCTTCTCGAGGAGGCGTCGCCCGGCACCAAGCACCAGATGTACTTCGGGTTCCTCAAGAAAGCAGCGGCGCGTTTCGCCGACGACGCGCAGAGTGCGGACCTCGTTCCGTGCGCGTCGTGCGGGGCCCCGACGATCGCGTGGGACGACACCGCGCCTAGCTGTTCCTTCTGCAAGACGAAGGCTCTCGCCGAGCGCCGGAAGACGGAAGGCCCGCGACCCCGCACTCGAGCGCGCCGGCGATGACGGAGGGCCGCGCGTTCGAGGCGGGAGAGCGCGCTCTCCTGATCGACGGACGCGGCCGGCGTTACCTCGTCGTGCTCGCGACCGGCAAGGAGTTCCACTCCCACATGGGCGGCGTCCCGCACGACGACATCATCGGCTCGCCGGAGGGCTCGACCGTGCGCACGACCCAGGGCTCCAAGCTCGTCGCGTTCCGTCCGTCGCTCGCCGACTTCGTGCTGAAGATGAAGCGCGGCGCGCAGGTCGTGTACCCGAAGGACGTCGGGCTGATCCTCGTCTACGCCGACGTCTTTCAGGGCGCGACCGTGATCGAGGCCGGGGCGGGCTCGGGCTCGCTGACGCTCGCCCTCGCGCGCGCCGTTGGTGAGGCGGGCCGGGTCATCTCGTACGAGGTGCGTGAGGACCACCTCGCGCAGGCGGTCGAGAACGTCGAGGCGTGGTACTCGGGGACG
>DATBND010000268.1:0-4752 GCA_036554505.1 Actinomycetota bacterium
AGAATCGGACGTGATGGCAGCGTCGGCTTGCAGGCCGCGGCGGGCCAGCCACCGCGACGCGACCGATCGAGCAGATGACTCGTCGAGCACGACGCGCCTTCCCCCCGTGCGGTAGTAGACCCCGGCGTCGACCTGGCCTGCCCCCGCGGTCGCGGCTGCGTCCGCCGCGTTCTGCAGCGTCCGGCGCGCGAGAAAGACGCGGGTCCCGTCGACTGCGAGCCCGGCGATAGCGAAGCACACGAGGGCCAGGCCGAGCACGAGCACCATGGCCTGCCCGTCCGCGTTCGCGCGGCAGTCACGCTCTCGCGTCACCGCCGGCTCCCGTACGGATCGACGCGTGCCACGTGTCGTGCCCTCACCCATATCGACGGGCCCGCGACGCGTCCCAGCAAGGGCGCCTGCAGGATCGTCACCGGATAGGAGATCTCGATTTCGACCGCTGCGCCTCGAGCAAGACCCCCGCCGACAACGCGGACGCGCGCCGGGCCGGGATCGAGGCCTTGATTCCCGAACGCTTGCGCGACTGCGCGGTCGACCGCGCGTGTGGCTTCAGGACCGCTCGTGCTGCGCGCCGCTTCGAAACCCGCCTCTCGAACCGCTGCGGCGGCCGCGAGAGCGGTGCGGTGCACGTCCGCCAGCACGCTCAGCGTCCATATCAGCGGGACGAGCAAGAGCAGTCCCACGAGGATCGTCTCGACGACAGCCTGACCCGAGTCGCGTGACGCCCGCGTCATCTGACGCGCGTCGCTCTCGTCACGGTGGCGGTCGACGTAAGCGTCATGGGCAACGGCACGGGCCCGAACGCATCGAGCCGCCCCTCGACGCGCACGCGTACCAGCGCGCTCGTGCCGAGGCGTCGCACGCTCGTCGTCACACGCAGGTCGTCGAGCAAGCCTCCGGCAGCACGACCGGCAACGGCGCGGGCTACGGCCTCCGCGTCGGAGCGGCCCCTCCCGAGCTCGACGGCGGCGCGCGCTCCATCGTGTGCCGCAGCCGCGACGACGTTGCGCGCGTACAGGGCGAACGCAACCTCGATCGCGCCCAGCACGAGGACCATGAGGATCACGGCTGCCATGACCGTCTCGACGACGGCGGAGCCCCTCTCGTTCAACAGCCGATGCTTCCGCACACGCTCGACAGTGCGGACTGGACGATGGCGACGAGACGATCTCTCGCTACGCCCCAGACGGCGATCACCAGGGCACTGGTCATGAGCACTATCAAGACCCAGCCCGGGACATCTCCGCGTTCGTTCGCCGGCGCCGTCAAGAGCTCGACGAGATGTTGGTACACGAGGCACCTCCTTTCACGGCACGAGCAGATCGAGTGACACGAGTCCGGGAAAGAGGGCGAAGACCACGACCACGGGCATGATCAAGAAGACGACGGGCACGAGCATCAGCACCTCACGCCGGCCTCCGAGCTCCAGGAGCCTCCGACGTCGCGCGTCGCGCGCGTCGTCCGCCTGCGCGCGCAACACGTCCGCCAGAGGCGCGCCCTTCTCGATGCCCGTGCACAGCGCGTCGACGAAGCGACCGACCGAGGGGTCGGGGACACGCCGGCCCATGGCTTCGAGCGCCTCGACGACCGGGACGCCCGACCTCGTCTCGGCCACGACGCGGCCGAGCTCCTCCCCTGCGCCGGGACCGAGTGCAGACGCAGCGCGGCTGCACGCGGCACCAACCGACTCGCCCGCCATTATCGAGAGAGTGATCAAGTCGATCGCCGTGGGGAGCTCGCCGGCGAGGAGGCCGCTGCGGGCTTCGACCTCTCGGCCCAACCACCAGTCGCGCGCCAGCCATCCCGTCACGAATCCCGTGACCACGAGCAGAGGCAGCACCTTCAGGTCTACGGGCGCGCCGACGCCGGCCAGCAGGACGAGAGCGCATCCCGCGCTCGTCGCCGCGATCACCCCCCACGTCGCCTGGCCCACGCGGAATGCCTCGGGGCCCCCGTCGAATCCCGCCGCATCGAGACGCCGGGCGAGATCGGCGACCCGGTGAGAGGGGACCCCGCCGACGCGCGCCGCGATCCAGCGGGCGATCCCGCGATCCGCTCGCGTGTTACGAGCGAGCAGCCGGCTGGGCCTCCCGCGCGCGTCCGAGAGATAGGGCTCCACGCGTGCCCGAAGCCGGTCCCTGTGCAACAACGGTGTGCCCGCGGCGACCAGCCAGATGCCGGTCGCGCCTGCGACCGCGACGAACAGCCTCATGCGCCGATCCGTCGGTCGTCGGGAAGCCGGGCGGCACGGAGCATGAGCCGGTAGCCGAGGAACGACGCGGCAGCTCCGCACGTGATCACGAGAGCGCCCGAGGTCGAGTCGTATGCCGCGGCCGCCTCCGGTCGCAGGCACATCATGAGCAGTACGACCCAGGGTGCGCCGGCCGCGACCCGGGCGGCCGTCACCGTCCACGACCAGCGCGCTTCGATCTCGCGACGCACGCGAAGGTCTTCGCGTACGAAATCCGAGAGGGTTCGCAGCACGCGGACGAGATCCGTGCCTCCGACCTCGTGCGCGAGCTCGAGGGCCATCGCAACGCGATCTGCGATCGGGTCGGCGAGCTCGGCCCGCAAACGCGACAAGCCCACTGTGAAGCTTCCACTCGCGCGGTAAGTCGATGCGAATGCCTCGAAGCCCTCTCTGAGCTGCGCGGGCCCCCGCGTCAACAACGAGACGCAGGCCTCGGGGAGCGACATCCCGGCGCGTACGGACGCGATGAGCGTCGCTATGGCGTCCGGCCATGCGTCCCGAAACGAACGCCGTCTCCTCTCGCGACGCGCTCGGACGACTGCTATCGGACACCACGAGAAGGCGATGCCGAGCGCGATGGCTACTGCCGTCCCGCCGGTAAACGTCACCGCGGTAATGAAGCCGAACACGAACCCCCCTGCGCTCAGAAACAGGAGGCGCGCGCCGGAGAGTCTGGGAAAGCCGGACTCCGACACGAGAAGGTCGAGACGCCGACGAAGGGCTCTGCGTCGAGGGCTGCGTCCGCCGGCCACGCCGTCGTACACCAAGAGAAGGCCGAGCGCGGCGACCGTCGCAACGAGCGTCCTCAACGAAGCAACTCCATGACGTCGATGCCGGCCGACGCGAATCGTGCGAGCGCAGGCGGCTGAAGACCGGTCCATCGCAGACGTCCTCCCTCCCGCTCGAACAAGGAAGTCGTCTCGATGCGCTCGCCTTCGACCCGGCCGGTCACACCCAGCACGTGGCTGACCTTGCGGATGCCTCTATGCATGTCCAGATGCACCACGAGGTCGATCGCGGTCGCGACGGTAGGGACGACGAATGCATGGCCGACGTTCTCTCCGGCCAGTAGCGGCAGCGTCGTGAGCTTCGTCAGGGCTTCGCGTGCACTGTTTGCATGGATCGAGGTCATCCCCGGGAGCCCCGAGTTCAGCGCCACCAACAGGTCGAGGGCCTCGTGCTGGCGCACCTCGCCGACGATGATTCGGTCGGGCCGCATCCGAAGTGCCTCCACGACCAGACGCCGGAGGTCGATCGCGCCCCGTCCCTCGAGGTTGGCCTGGCGCGTCTGCATCGAGACGACGTCGGGAAGAGGTATCTGGAGCTCGAAGACCTCCTCGCACGTGACGACGCGTTCGCGCGCCGGGATCGCGCCCGCGAGACAGTTCAGCATCGTCGTCTTGCCGGTTTGTGTCCCTCCGGCAACCACGATGTTGAGCCCCGCCCCGACCGCCGCCTCGAGGAACCGGCTCGCCGCAGGCTCGAGGGACCCGAGTCGGACGAGCTCGTCGAGGTGGTGTGCACGCAGGACGAATTTCCGAATGTTGACGGCCCAGTGCCGCCGCGTGATGTCGGGGATCACCACGTGAAGCCGGGAGCCGTCGGCCAGGGTCGCGTCGACGAACGGGCTCGACAGGTCCAAGCGCCGTCCGCTGGCGCGCAGCATCCGCTCGACGAGGTCTTTGACCTCCTTCTCCCCCAAAACGACGTTCGTGAGCGCGTGCCGTCCACCGCGCGCGCAGAACGTCTGCCCGGGGCCGTTTATCCAGATCTCCTCTACCTCCGGGTCGTCGAGGAAAGGCTGGAGCGGGCCGAGCCCCGCCACTCGGTCCACGACCGCCTTGTGCACGATTGACCGGTCCTGGATGCGCGGAAGCGTCGACGCCTCCGTCCGTGATTCGTATTCGTCTATGACCTCGTCGACGATTCCGGCGACTGCCCCTGGCCCGTCGGTCGCCGGATCCAGTCCGCGCCGGCGGATCAGCTCGCGGACCTCCGCTTCGACCGCATGCTCCGCCGTGTCGACCTTCATCGCCGCCCACCAAGCCGCGTCAGGAACCCTTTGCGCGGCACTCGTCCGCCGAGCGCGGCGACGACAGGGTGAAGTGAGCGAGAGATCTCCGACGCGGGCTTCCCCTCGTAGATGGACGTGCCTGCCGCCACCGCGCGACGCCACTCCTCGACACGCTCGGGGACGAACGCGACCGTTGACTTCCCGATCCGATCTCGCAGGAGATCACGCAACTCGCGCGCGTCAGCAGAACGCGCACGGTTCACGACCACGAAGACGCGATCCAAGTCGACCAGGTCTGCAAGCGACTCGAACGCGGCTACGAAGTTCTTCACGCCAACGGGATCGGCGCGGCACACTGCTATGCAGAGATCCGCCTCCGATAGGACGGCGCGGGTAAGGCGGTTCCTTCCCTCGCCGGCTTCCGGATAGGGGGAGGCGTCGGGCTCCAGACAGAAGCCGACGTCGCACACGGTGAACAAGAAGCTCG
>DATBND010000310.1:0-3657 GCA_036554505.1 Actinomycetota bacterium
GCTCGAAGGCGCGCGCCACGGTCCGCTACTGGAGATCGGGAGCTACTGCGGGAAGTCGGCGGTCTACCTGGGGGCCGCGGCGCGGGCCGGCGGTGTGAAGCTCTACTCGATCGACCATCACCGCGGCTCGGAGGAGCATCAGCCCGGCGAGCAGTACTTCGACCCGCGCCTCTACGACGAGAGGGCGGGCCGCGTCGACACGTGGCCGGAGTTCACGCGGACGATCGCGGGCGCCGGCCTCGAGGACGTCGTCGAGGGGATCGTCGGCGACTCAGCGGCGCTGGCGACGACGTGGGATAAGCCGCTGGGTCTCGTGTTCGTCGACGGCGGCCACAGCGCCGCGGCCGCCCACGCGGACTACGAAGGGTGGTCGCCCCACATCGTCCCCGGCGGTCTGCTCGTCATCCACGACGTCTTCGAGGAGCCGGCCGACGGGGGCCGCCCCCCGTTCGAGATCTACGAACGCGCGCTGGCGGACGGAGCCTTCAGCGAAACCGGGCGCGCCGGCTCCCTGCGCGTCCTGCGAAAGCGGGACTAGACGGGGTCGGCCGCGGCGGCCGGGAGCTCGATCCCGGTCGCACGCCGGGGTGCCTCGAACAATGCAGCCGTGGTTCCCTCGCGGAGCATGTCCCACGCCAGGATGACCGCGCCTGCGTTCCACGTCGTCTGCTCATGCGGCCAGATCGTTCCATCGGGAAAGGTCGCGCCGGTCCAGTAGTTGCCGTCGGGCGCGCGCAGACGATGCACCCACGAGAAGATGCGCTCGGCCTCGTCGATCTCTCCCAGGGACGCGAGCGCGAGCACGAGCTCGCACGTCTCGCCCGTCGTCACCCACGGCCGATCGGCGACGCAGCGAACGCCCCAACCTTCGACGACGAACTCGTCCCACCGATCGGCCAGGCGGGCCATCGCGTCACCAGCGTCGAGCGCGCCGGACAGGACCGGGTAGTACCAGTCCATCGAGAACCGCTCTTTCGGCTCGAAGAGCTCGGGGCGAGCCAGGGCCCGGCCCAGCTGCACGAGCGACAGCTCCCAGTCGGGCCGGTCGTCCCCGAGGGTCGCAGCGATCTCCAGCGCGCACGCAAGGCTCAGGTGGATGCACGAGCTCGACGTAAGGAGTGCCCCGGGCCACGCGCGATACGCCGCGTCGCGGGCCCACTGGATCTCTCCGCTGGGGGTCTGGAGATCGAGCGTGAAGTCGATCGCCCGCTCGACCATCGGCCACGCGCGTTCCAGCCAGGCCATGTCGCCAAAGCAAAGCCAGTGGTGCCACACGCCTGCGGCGACGTACGAGCTGAAGTTCGCGTCCAGCGTCGGATCGTCGATCATGCCGTCGCGATACGAAGCCGCCCACGCCCCGTCGAGCCGCTGCGCGCGGGCCAGCCACGCGAACGCGGCGTCGGCCGCGTCTCTACGACCCGCGACGCTCAATGCCATCGCCGCCTCGACGTGGTCCCAGGGGTCGGCATGAGAGGCCGGATTCCACGGGATGCATCCGTCCGCTCCCTGCGTCGCGACGATCGCTTCGACGGACTGGCGGACCTGGTTGCTCGTGAGCGCGGGGAGCCGCCTCAGCTCATGCATCGACAAGAGCCTCCTTGCCTGCGTACACAACGAGGCTCTTGCCCATCAACGGGTTGAGGGACCGTTCCAGCAGACGCGTAGGCGCCGGGTTCTTCTCGAGGTCCCACACGAGGAAGCGGTGATACGCGCGCGGCAACAGCGCACGCTCTCGGCGCACGCCCACGGCGCACTTGATCCACCAGTACGGGGAGTGCAAGGCGTGCGCGTACTCGACGCCTCGTGGTCGCAACCCGGTCGCGCGCAGTTTCGCTTCGAGCTCGGGGGCCCGGTAGATGCGCACGTGACCACCTTCGTTCGAGTGGTACTCGCGCGACAGCGCCCAGCACACCGCCTCGGGCCAGTAGCGCGGGACCGTCACCGCCGCGGTGCCACCTGGCTTGAGCACGCGTTCGATCTCGCGCATGGCCGATACGTCGTCCGGGATGTGCTCGAGGACCTCGGACACGATCACGTGGTTGAAGGTCGCGTCGCCGAACGGGAGGCTCAGCGCGTCGGCTCGCACGCACGCGCATGAGGCGCGTGGTCCGACCTCGCCTTCGAGCCGCAGCGCGTCCGCGAACACAGCAACCGCGCCCAGGGCGCGCTCGTCGAGATCGACGGCCACGACCGCCGCGCCGCGGCGCAGCGCCTCGAACGTATGACGGCCTGCACCACAGCCCAGATCGAGAACGCGATCGCCCGGACGAACGGCGAGGCGTGCGAAGTCGACCGTCAGCACGATTCGATGACGTCCCGATACTCGGACACGGTGCCCTCGGCGGTGCGCGTCCACGAGAAGCGATCCATCGCGCGGGCTCGCGCTACTTCGCCGAGTTGCGCTCGCCGCGCGGGATAGTCCAGCAACCCTCCGATTGCCGACGCGAGCGCACCTGCGTCCTTCGGTGGCACGAGCGAGCCCGCATTGCCAACGACCTCGGGTAGCGCGCCGGCAGTCGTCGCGACGAGAGGCATTCCGCACGCCATGGCTTCGATGGCGGGGAGCGAGAACCCTTCGTAGAGCGACGGCACCACGGCGACCTCCGCGTGCGCGTAGAGCTCCACCAGCTCGGCCCAGGAGACTCCTGCGCGGAACTCCACCGCGCTCTCCAACCCGAAGCGCTCGATTGCACGTGCCACCGGCCCCCGCTCCTTCGTCTTGCCGATCACGACGAGTTCCGCCGGACGTTCGGTGCGCACCTTCGCAAGCGCCTCGATGAGGAAGACCAGCCCCTTCAACGGCACGTCCGAGCTGGCCGTCGTGATGATGCGTCCGGGGACGCGCTGAACCGCCGGCAGCGGCCGGAAGAGCTCTGTGTCGACGCCGTTGTGCACGACCGACACACGTCCGGGTTCCACCGCGAGCTCGCGACAGACGTCCTCTTTGGCCGACTCGGACACGGTGACGAGCCGAGGGAGGCGGCGGGCGACCCTGCCCTGCATCCGCGTGAAGTGATACCAGCGCCGGATGCTCACGGATCGCTTCCAGTCGGGGGCGTGCGCAAGCTCGAGCCGGCGGTCGATAGGGATCGGATGGTGCACGGTCGCGACGACCGGGATGTGCTTGGCGATGCGGAGGAGTCCATAGCCGAGGCACTGGTTGTCGTGCACGACGTCGAACTCGAGGCGGCGCGCCTCGAGAAGGCGCGCGGCCCTCAAACTGAACGTGAGGGGCTCCGGATATCCCGCAGCGCACATCGACGCGTACTCCAGAACGTCGATCGCCGAACGGAACTCGTCCAGGCGCGGCCGGCGAAAGGGGTCGCCGGCGCGGTAGAGGTCGAGGCTCGGCACCTTCGTCAAGGGGATCCCGTCGTCGAGCTCGGGATACGGAGGCCCTGCGAACACCTCGACGTGGTGTCCAGCCTCCACGAGGGCGCGGCTCAGGTAGCGCACGTAGACGCCCTGGCCACCCGACAGCGGGTTGCCTCGATACGAGAGGAGCGCGATGCGAAGGCGCTCGGGGAAGCTCCGCATGAGGCCGGTACTCTAAGGCCGCGGCGCCCGGGCCTTGCGGGGGGGCCTAGGCGGGCTCGAAGTGGATCAGCACCGGCCCGATCTCGGGGTATGCGGACCGGATCGCGTGCTCGATTCGCT
>DATBND010000311.1:0-4331 GCA_036554505.1 Actinomycetota bacterium
CACGATGAGGCCTGCCCGTCCGAAGAACGCGGGCTCGCCGGCGCTGTCCCGAGCGATGCCCGGGACCAACGTGCAATGCCTAAGCTCCAATGTGCGGGGACGCGCGTCGGGTGACTCCTCGATCACGAGCGGCGCGCCTGCGAGCATGAGGCCGTCTAGGACGACGTGGGTGTCCGCGTCCATCGCGAGCTTCATCTGGCCGGAGCGGATCAGGAGTGGCCGAGCTCGATTGACCGAGCGCACGACGAGCTTGCGGTCGGCCGCGTTCGGCGCGGGCGTCGTGACCGTGATCGTGGCCGGAGCGCTGTAGCGATAGCTATCCGCGATCTCCACCGCGCCTCCGGCCGCGGCCGCCCCGAGCAAGGGGGCGAGGTCTTCGCCCTTGGACGCGCTCGCAACCGAGAGCATCTCGTCCCGAGCGACCCCACGGTCATATCCGCCGCCACCGATCGAGAGCGCGGCGCCGTAATGGAACGTCGCCACGCGGGTGTCGCCGGCGGAGGCGCCCGAGGGGAACGCGACGCGGCCACGGACGGGATCGATCGCGACGCGCTCGTCGGGGGGCTCGGGTTCGTGCGCCCATGCTCCCGGAGCCACCGGATCGTCGGAGAGGTCGCAGATGCGCACCACGGCCTCGACCGGCACGACGTCCGTGCCGTCGTCGATCTCGAGGAGCATCGAGAGCCCGGCCCCGTAGTACTCGGGCAGATGGGCGCTGGCCCAGCGGCGTTTTAAAGGAAGCGGCACGTCGAACGGCTCGGCTAGATGAGTGATCTCCTCCTCCGTGCGAGCAGCTCCGAAGAGAGGCTTGTCCGTCCCGAGCGGGTCGAAACGATAGCGCCGTCCCGATCCGTCGGCATCCACGAGCGGAGATCGCGTCAGGCGATGCGCCTCGACGCGCCACAGGAATATGCCGACGTTCGGGATGTTGTAACGGCCGGCGCTCGTTGCGATGCGCCTCATCTCCGCCGTGTGCGAAAGCCCGTCGAAAGCGCCCGCCTGGAAGCCGTCGCCGATGTCCAACGACACCGCGTCGCGCACGCTCGCGGTCGCCTGTGCATGCGGACGCACGTGGTTCATGTACTGGGACGTGGCAAGGAGCTCGAAGAACTCGACCGCGCGTGCCGGCCAGCCGGTCACGTCGCGGGCGAGCTGCTCCAGCATCGAGGCGGTGCCCTTGCGCCGGCGGTAGCGAACCGTGTTTGCCACCTCCGCGCGCGGCGACGCCACTCGCGGGACCTCCCCATGGAGGGTCCGATAGCTGATCAGGTCGCCGATGTAGGGAGTCACCCACTCGGCACAGGTCTCGATGAACTGGTCGTCGTACGCCTGCTCGATCCCCTCGGCCAGCGCGTTGACTTGAGCGGTGATCACCTCGACGAGCTCGTGCAGGACGCCGCCGAGCTCGTCGTCGCGGATCCGGTACACCGCCGGAAGGAGCCGATAGATGTCGTCGGTCGTGTAGAGGGCTGGAGCGCTCACGTCATGACCTCCAACGAGTCGAGCGGATCGGGGTGCAGCAGCAGGACGCCCGCCGGCAATGCCGTTCCGTCCGGCGCGGCCGCCGCGCGCTGCGCTCCCAGCCGGTGCAGGAGCAGTGGGATCGGCCCCGCATAGAGCCGGTCGAGGTCGACGGCCACGATTCCGTCCACGTCGTGCACGATCGATGTGATCTCGGACGAGTGAACGGGCGCGCCGAATCCGCGCGACTCGAATGAATACGCTTTTCGCAGCGCGCTCTCTACCCCGGCGAGCACGATGTCGGCCTCGAACGCGGGGTCGACCGCCACCTTGAGCGCCATCCTGAAGGTCGCCTCGGCGTGAGGAACGACGTCGACCTGAACGTGTGGATCGCCGTAACCGCGAAGCGCCCCTCGGAGGTCGTCGAGACGATCCACGGGGACGACCGGCGGCCGATCCGCGAACGCGACGGTCACGACAATCGTCGGACCGCCGCGCAGAGGTAGAACGGCCGCGTCCGCCTTGGCGACTCCGGCGAAGGCCAGAGCGAAGTCCGCATAGTCCGTCAACGAGACCGCGCGGCCCAACGTCCGGACCCCGATGGGCATCGACGCGCGCGCCTGTTCCTCGCCTTCCGGATCGACTCCCCCCGACGCCGGTAGTGGATTCGTGACTCCCTTCACTCCGAGCGGACGATCGAGCAGCTGCGCGAGCGTGTTCGGTCCAACGTTGCCGTCCGCGCCGAGACCCTTTCGATAGGTTGCCCGGACGTTCTGGGCTCCCGAAGGGAGCCGCGCTCCCCTCTGCCCGTCTCCGAACTGGACATAGGTCTTGTCGTTCTCGTCGGCGCGCACCGTGTAGGCGCGCGCCTCCGGCGTAGACCCGTAGAGCGTCGGCAACTCGTCCCATCGCACGTCGTTGACGCGCACCTCCAGAGTGGACGAGACCCCCGATGCGTCCGACGACTGCACGTGGGTCAGCGGCTCGTGCGCCAGGTCGAACCGTTGGAACGGCGTCGCCGCTCGGCCCGAGCCGAGAAACTGGTCGACCGTCTCGCCGTGCGTCGCGAGCGCGACGTTGCCGTGTAGGACTACGGTCGCTCGGACGTAGGTCTCGACGAGCGACCGCTCCAACGTAAGGCGCCACCGTCCCGCGGCTTGCTGCACTCCCGCCACGGTCGCGACCTCGGCATGCGGCGTTCCGCTCGTGGTCGTCCCGGTCACCAGGACGGATCTCCCCGGGGTCATCGCCGAGACGTCGATGTCGACGTCGATCACGTTCCCTCCGACGTCGGAGTCGTCCGGGGCGTCGGCAAGCTCGAGACGCTCCTCGACCGCGAAGACGGTCATGTCCCGCACCTCGCGGTTAAAGAACGAATAGTTCTCTCCACCCTTCAAGGTCGCCCGGGTGACCTTGCCGGATGTCGCAAACTCCGCGCGCGCGATCTCGGCCACGTGCTTGACTCGCCAGAGCTCGCGTTGAGTACTGGAAGACAAGACGATTCGGGAGTCCACGACTACGTCTGGATGCGACCCGTCCAGGTCGACGACGGGTTCGCCCAGAGGCGAGATGACGAAGTTCGGCCACTCGGTCTGGCCTTCGCCGCCTGGGTAGTTGTTCCGGAAGTCATCCGACATCGCGTTCCAGTCGGGCGCGTTGTAGCCGAAGACGTTGAGACGCTTGCGAAGGACGGACGCCTCGGGCGACTCGGCCGGCGCGGTGAATGCAGACCCCAGCTCCTCGGCCCAGTGCACGGTCGTCCGGCCCGTCGCGGGGTCGGCCTCGACGCGCGTCAGGATCCGGAGATCCCACCGCTCACCCGGGACGTCGGTCCCGGCGAGCAGGAACGCGTCTCCCGGCTTGAGGTTTAGGGCGCCTCCGTTCAGGTAGGCCTCCGTGTCCCCCTTCTTCGGAATGAAGGGGATCGTCGTGGACGCAGGGATCGCGTTCCATTCCGGCCGCGCCTCGATCTCTTCGACGGTCTCGAACGTCTGTGGCTTCTCACCGGGCCCCGGAATGCTCTGGATGCGAAGGCCGGGCTCGATCGCAACCGACGACGGCGTCACCGACGGAGCCGAGCCCGGATCGGAGGCTCCCGCCGCGGGAACGGGAGGTCGCTCGAGCGCGAAGGCGACATGGGTCTCGGCCGCGACGCCCGGCTTCAGCCGGTATCCGATGAGACGTCCGAGCTCCTGCAAGGACACTCGCTCGACCGCCGTACGGAGATAGGACTCCTGACCCAGGCGCTCGGCGTAGAACGTCAGGACGTCCGCGACCACGGCCCACGAATCGAGGAGCGCAATCGAGAAATCGTCGGGGTCGCGGGTGGTCAGCTCCGCGAGACGGGGGCGCGTGACCGACGTGAGGCCGGCGAGCATCGAGGCGAGGAAGTCGCCGTGAGTCCCGATGCGATAGGCGATCGCCGAAAGGCCGGGCCGGTTTTCCACCTTGATCGGCGTACGGTCGACGACTCCGGAGCAGCAATCGCAGACGGCCCGGTCGGCGGTCACTTCCCGCCCCCCATCGTCAGGTCGAGCACGCCGTGCTCGGGAAAGTTCGGGTCGTTGTCCAGGCGCGCGATCTCGAGCCTGCCCATGACGAGAACGCCGGTGTCGAGCGCGCTCGACAACGGCTCACGCTGGCGACGAAACGACTGAACCCTTACCGACTCCACGCCCGGCACCGCCTGCGCGGCAGCAACGATCGCCGACAAGTAGACGGGGGTTCCGAACGTGTAGCGATCCGGATGGAAGAACCCGAGCGTTCCGTCCGAGCGCGTGCCGCTCGACAGCACCTCGAGCACGGCCCTGCGCACGTCTGAGCGAAAGTGATCCTGATCGACGCACACGAAGAGCTCGACCTCCAGGGCG
>DATBND010000319.1:0-4287 GCA_036554505.1 Actinomycetota bacterium
CAGCCGGACTGCGGCCGGTGACGGGGGTGCGTTGCTACCGGGTGAGCCGGGCAGAATCGCAAGGGAACAGCAGGACGCTGCTCCTGCCGAGAACCCGGACGCATAGAAGGGGGCTGGTCGGGTGCCGAAATTCGGAGACGGCGGTGACCTTCTCAAGTGTTCCTTCTGCGGGAAGTCACAGAAGCAGGTAAAGAAGCTCATCGCCGGCCCCGGCGTCTACATCTGCGACGAGTGCATCGACCTCTGTAACGAGATCATCGAGGAAGAGCTCGCCGAGACCCCCGAGCTCAAGCTCGAAGACCTTCCAAAGCCGAAAGAGATCTACGAGTTCCTCAACGACTACATCGTCGGACAGGAGCAGGCGAAGAAGGTCCTCTCGGTCGCCGTCTACAACCACTACAAGCGGATCCAGGTCGGCGCGCAGCAGGACGGCGAGGTCGAGCTGGCGAAGTCGAACATAGTGCTCCTGGGCCCGACGGGGTGCGGCAAGACCCTTCTGGCGCAGACGCTTGCGCGCATGCTCAACGTCCCGTTCGCGATCGCGGACGCGACCGCGCTGACCGAGGCCGGTTACGTCGGCGAAGACGTCGAGAACATCCTTCTCAAGCTGATCCAGGCGGCCGACTACGACGTCAAGCGCGCCGAGACCGGCATCATCTACATCGACGAGGTCGACAAGATCGCGCGCAAGTCCGAGAACCCGTCGATCACGCGCGACGTGTCCGGCGAGGGCGTCCAGCAAGCCCTGCTCAAGATCCTCGAAGGAACGACCGCGAGCGTTCCCCCCCAGGGCGGACGCAAGCACCCCCACCAGGAGTTCATCCAGATCGACACGACGAACGTGCTCTTCATCTGCGGCGGGGCGTTCGCGGGACTCGAGAAGATCATCGAGAGCCGCATCGGCCGCAAGGGGATCGGGTTCGGTGCCGACGTTCGCAAGATGGAGGAGAAGGACCTCGGCGGCATCCTGTCGCACGTGCTCCCCGAGGACCTGTTGAAGTACGGGCTGATCCCCGAGTTCATCGGCCGGCTTCCCGTTCTCACGCACGTCCACAACCTCGACAAGGAAGCGCTCGTCAAGATCCTCACCGAGCCGAAGAACGCTCTGATCCGCCAGTACCAGAAGTTCTTCGAGTTCGACGGTGTCGAGCTCGACTTCACCGACGACGCGCTCGAGGCCGTCGCCGAGCAGTCGATGCTTCGGGGCACCGGCGCGCGCGGCCTGCGGGCGATCCTCGAAGAGGTCCTCCTGAACGTCATGTACGACCTGCCGAGCCGCGAGGACGTCGGCAAGTGTGTGATCTCGCGCGAGGTCGTGCTCGAGCGGGTCAACCCGACACTTGTGCCCAGGGCCAAGGAACGCGCCGAGCGTCCGGCGCGCGGCGAGCGTTCGGCCTAGGCTTCTCGTTACCGCCGCCTCAGGCGGCTTCGAGTGCCACCGCAGCAAGCCGGTACGCGTCACAGGCCTTTCGATAGTCCTTTTCATCCCGAAGCGCATCGCCCAACGCGCGGTAGGTCACCGCGAGCTCGTGTGTGTCCCCGGTCTTCTCCAACAACCCGATCGCCTTGTTGAAGTAGGTGCGCGCCTTACCCAGGTCCTTCATCGCTGCGTGACAGAGGCCCAGCTCCCTATTTGTGATAGCCGTGGCGACCGCGGGTTGTGTCGTCGTCACCCTCGCGGCGCGTTGCAGCAAGAAGACAGCTTGCTCGACGTGTCCAGCGATGCGCTCAAGGACGGCGAGTTGCCTCAGCGCGCGTGACTGGTTGACCGCGTCGTCCGCCGCCTCGAATATCTCCAACGCGCGCTCCAAATCGGAGCGTGCGTCGGCGAATCGCTTCTGCTCTTTCATGAGGAATGCCCGCGCCAGATAAGTCATACCGAGCTCCGCCTCGTACCCTAAATTGCTGTAAATCTTCTCAGCAGATCTGAACGACCGTGCTGCCGCGGCGTACTTTCCCCTGTCCATGAGCACTCTGGCAACGTTGATGTGCATGCCTGCGACTTTCTCTTGGTCCCGCGCACGCGCCGACATGCTGAGGGCCACGTCCGCGGCCTCCCCGGCCTGCACGGTAAGCCCACCCTGGAAGTAGAGCGCGACGAGCGACATGTGTATGCGAAGGAGGGCATCCGGATCCTGGAGACGGCTGCGCTCAAGATGCGAGAGGAAGCCTTCTAGTAAATACGTCGCGTATGCGACGTCGCCGAGCATCGAAATGCAGCGGGCCCGTCCGGCGACCGCATCCGCCTTGGCCTCGGTGTGTTCGTCGGGAAGACTCACCTGCAGTTGCTCGTATGCGCCGGCGGCGTCCTCGAACTGACCCGTTCGCTCGAGGCCGAGGGCAGCGCCGAGCGCCGCGCGCTCTGCCACTCGCTCGAGGCCGAACTGATCGGCGCGGCGGCCGATCCGCCGGAACGCGCTCATGGCGTCCTCGGCGTCGCCGGCAAACAACGCTCGCCGCGCGGACACGAGCTCCTGCTCCAGATCGGCCTCTGCGTCGGGGGGCCGCCCGAGCGCCAGCTCCTCGAATGTCAACCCCAATTTCTCTGCGAACGTCCTGAGCACCTTCTCCGAGGGCTCTCTCTTGCCTGCCTCGATGATGCTGACGTAGGCGGCGGAGTATTCGTCCCCCGCAAGCTCGCTCTGGGTCAAGCCTTGACGCAACCGCGCTTTTCTCACGCGTGTGCCAGCGTTCAAGATCCCTCCTCGCTTGTACGTGACATAACCAGGTGTTAAGCGCCATTTTGACAGGTGGCCACGATCCTTCGAATCCGCGAGAAAGGGCTTGGCTTGTCCTCACTTAGTGAAATGACAATATGACTGACTAATGTAAACAAATAGGTCAATCTCACCTCCCGACCCCTTCTTCAGGAAAGGGGGTGAGACCATGCCGGATTGGCCGCTTGATTGGCACCCTGAGGGGTTGCCGCCCTCGCCGTTGCCTATCGACTATCCCTGGCACTAGGGAGGTCGCGTGAGTACGGGGCCGGCTCGATAGGGTCGGCCCCGGCTCTATGGCAGGAGGTTTTCTGAAAAGGAGATTGCTGGCGATAGTTCTCACGTGCGCGGTCGTGCTGGGTGGACTCGCGTTCGTTGGGTATCGCATCTATCTGAACGAGGTAGACGATGCCGCGATCGAGCTCGTCCCGTCCGACGCCATCTTTTATGCCAACGTCTATCTGAATCCCTCGACGCGCCAGAAGAAGGCCTTGCGCGACCTGCTGCGTCACTTCCCTGACGCCGGCACGCCCGAGGAGACGCGCGCGACGCTGGACGAGCTGTTCGACAACGCTCTGGCCGGTCTCGGGCTGGAGTTCGCGCGCGACGTCGAGCCATGGTTGGGCCGGCAGGTCGGGGCCTTCGCACGCGTTCGCCATGGCGGCTCAATCAGCGGAGCGATCCTCTTTGGCACCACCGACACCGACGCTGCTCTGCGCGCGGCGCGCTCCGCAGCCGAGGAGAGCGGCGAAGGACTCGACTCTCGCTCGTACTCGGGCGTGGATTACGACGTGCTGGAGTCCGGGGGCGCGATCGGGATAGTCGATGACTTCCTGGTTGTCGCCGCGGAAGAGGCCGACTTGCGCGCTTCGGTTGACGCGGCTAGCTCGACGTCGCTCGCCGAGAGCGAGACCTTCCTCGAAGCCACGGAGTCGCTGCCGGAGGATCGCGTCGCGCTCTTCTACGCCAACGTGAGGCCGTTCATCGGCGCGCTCGAGCAGAACGATCGCCTTCCCGTGAACGCCGACGGCCTGGCAGCGTTCGTCGGTTCGCCCGCCGCGGTCGCCGTTTACTTGCGTCCCGACGCGATCGTGCTCGATGCCACGCTCCCGGAAAGCTTCCCGGAGCCGGGCTCGATCCTCGGCGACCTCCCGGAGGTCGCGTGGGCCGTGTTCGGCATCGACGACGTCGCGGGGCTCGCCGAGGAGCAGTTCGATCTGCTCGGCCCGTTCGCGTCCGCCGGGATCGACATCGCCCTCCAGGACTCCTTGGGCCTCGATCTGCAGGACGACGTGCTGACGTGGGCCGGGGACCTCGGGCTTTACGCCACCGGCGACGTCCTGCGACCGGAGGCGGCCCTCGTCATCGAGTCCACCGACGAGGCCGCGTCGGCGGCTGCCATGAGAGACGTGCAGAGAGCGCTCATCGGCAGAGGTATCCGGCTGCGGCCGTTCCGCCGAGGGCCCTACGAGGGCTTCGAGGCGATTCGGGAGCACGACCCGGAGACAGGCCCGGCCCCCGCCCCGGTCGTCGTCCTCTACGGGGAGAAAGTCGTGCTCGCGGATTCGCG
>DATBND010000404.1:0-5299 GCA_036554505.1 Actinomycetota bacterium
CGGGTGTTCGAGGTCGGGCTCGCGGCGCGCGAAGTCGCCCGGGCCGACCGACCAGATGTGCTCCGGCACGAGCCCGACCCCTAGCGCGAGCAGTCGCAGCTCGCGCGGCGTGTAGACGCTCGTCCACAGCTCGATGGCGTGCTCGTCGCCGGCCTCGTCCTTGACCGCGGTCACCTCGTGGACCACTCCCTCGTCGGCGTCGAACGAGGCTCCCGGGCGCGTGTGACGCGCCTCGAAGTACGCGCTGAACGCGGTGAGGACGACCAGGCCCCCAGGGAGCACCGCCTCCATCATCCGGCGCAGGATCAACGGGTCGTCCTGGCCCATCAGGCCGAATGCGCCCTGACAGATCGAGATCACCGCGTGGTACGTGTCTTCGAACGGCATCTGGCGCGCGTCGACCTCGAAGAAGCCCGCCGAGACGCCCGCGGCACGCGCGCTCTCCGCGGCGAGGTCGAGGAACTTGCGCGACACGTCGACGCCGGTCACGTTGAGCCCCGCCTTCGCGAGCGCCACCGCATGACGGCCGGGCCCGCACCCGACGTCCAGCACGCGCCCGCCGCGCTCGAGCCCGAGCACGTCGAGCAGGAACTCGACCTCGGCCGCAGTTCCCTTCGTGAAGCTGTAGCGGAGATAGCTCTTCCCGAGTGTCTCGGCGACGGGCTCGAAGTAAGGGCCGCCCGGGTGCTTCGGCGCTTTCGGCATCAGTCCGCGTCGCGCGCCTTCTCGCGCTTGGGCACGCGCGTGCCCGCCGGGTCGAGGCCGCGAGCGCGCGCCCACTCGTCGAGCCGCCGGTACGCCTCGTCCTCGCCGAGCATCCCCTCGTCGATGCGCAGCTCGAGCAGGAAGTCGAGCGTCTCCTTGACGATCGGGCCCGGCTCGACGCCGAGGTACGCCATCACCTGGAAGCCGTCGAGCTCAGGACGCATGCGGCTGAGCTCCTCCTCCGCGGCCAGCTCTCGGATGCGGTCCTCGAGCTCGTCCATACGCGCCGCTAGCTCCTTCGCCTTGGCTGCGTTGCGCGTCGTGCAGTCCGCGCGGACCAGCGTGTTGAGGGGGCCCAGCAAGGGACCCGCATCGGTGACGTAACGGCGCACCGCCGAGTCCGTCCAGCCGAGCCCGTAGGTGTGAAAGCGGTGGTGCAGCCGGATGATCTCGCTCACGGCCTGCACGGTCGCGTTGTCGAAGCGGAGCGCGCGCAGCCTGCGTTGGGCGATCTCGGCCCCCACGACTTCGTGGTGATGGAACGAGACGCCCTCCGGTCCGATGCGACGCGTCTTCGGCTTCCCGACGTCGTGGAAGAGCGCGGCGAGGCGCAGGACGGCATCGGGCGGCGTCCGCTCGACGACCGCGAGCGTGTGCGAGAAGACGTCCTTGTGCCTGTGCACCGGATCCTGTTGCAGCTTGAGCGACCCGAGCTCGGGCAGGAAGAGGTCGCTAAGCCCGGTCGCGTCGGCCATTCGCAGCGCCTTCGCCGGCGCGCGCCCGACGAGCAGACGGACGAGCTCGTCACGGATGCGCTCCGCCGAGACCGTCTTGAGCTCCTCTCGCAGCTCGGTGATCGCTTCGAGAACTGAGTCCTCGATGCGGAACTCGAGCTGCGACGCGAACCGAAATGCGCGCAGCATCCGTAGCGGGTCGTCGGTGAACGACGCCTCCGGGGGACCGGGCGTACGGATGAGCTTCGCCTTCAGATCGTCGACGCCGCCGAATGGGTCGACCGACGTCTTCTCCGGCAGTCGGATCGCCATCGCGTTGATCGTGAAGTCGCGGCGCGAGAGATCGGCCGCGATGTCCGACTCGAACGCGACCGCGGGGTGGCGCGAGCCGGACTCGTAGCGCTCGGTGCGGAACGTCGTTATCTCCATCCGAACTCCGCCGACCTCGGCCCCCACCGTGCCGAACTCGACGCCCTGCAGCCACAACGCCGACGCAACGGGCGCGACGAGCGCCTTGATCTCGTCCGGCGTCGCATCCGTCGCGAAGTCGACGTCCTCGTGAGGCCTGCGCAAGAGCGCGTCGCGCACTGACCCCCCGACGAGATATAGCGAGTGTCCCGCGGCGCTGAAGCGCTCGGAGAGGTCGACGACGGGCGACCCGTTCGTGAGCAACTCGGCCAAGCCGGTGGGGGACGCCGTCATGCAGACGAGCCTACTTGCGGGGCGTTTCGAACCGGTGTGTTGCCGCCGGTCTAGAAGACGGGCTGGAGACCTTCCTGTCGCAGCGCGATCTGGAAGTCGTGAGAGTTCGTCGCGGCCGCCATGGCGTCCTCGAGGTGCACGAGACCCGACCGGTAGAGCGCGAGCAGCGCCTGGTCGAAGGTCTGCATCCCGTAGAAGCTCGACTCCGCAACGATGTCGTGGATCATGTGGGTCTGCTCTGGGTTCAGGACGAGATCGTGGATCCGCCCGTTCATGACGAGCACCTCGACGGCCGGCACTCGCCCACGTGCGTCCTTACGCGGCAGGAGTCGCTGCGAGACGATCCCCTTCAGTGACGCCGCGAGCGACACACGGATCTGCTTCTGCTGGTGCGGGGGGAAGAAGTCGATCATTCGGTTGACCGTCTCGGACACGTCGGTCGTGTGCAAAGTCGACACGACGAAGTGGCCGGTCTCGGCCGCCTGAAGCGCGGCCTTCACGGTCTCGGAGTCGCGGATCTCGCCAACGAATATGACGTCGGGATCCTGCCGCATGGCCGCGCGCAGCGCGATTGCGAAGTCGGACGTGTCGAGCCCGATCTCTCGCTGGTTGACTATCGCCTGGCGGTCGGGGTGCAGGATCTCGATCGGGTCCTCGATCGTCAGGATGTGGCACTGACGCGTCGCGTTGATGTGGTTGATGATCGCTCCGGTCGTCGTCGTCTTCCCCGACGACGTCGGGCCCGTGACGAGCAACAGACCGCGGTGCTCTTCGGCCAGCGTTTTCACGACCGGAGGAAGACCGAGCGTCTCGAACGACGGGCTCCCCGGAAGGACGCGCCTGCACGCCATCCCGACGCTTCCTCGCTGGCGATAGATGTTCACGCGGAAACGGCCGAGGCCTTGCTCGGAATACGCGAAGTCGACCTCGCCACCCTCCTTGAACTTCGTCGCGAGGTCGTCGGTCATCAGCTCCATCGCAGCGCGTTCGCAGTCCTCTGCGGTGAGCGGCGCGAAGTCGGTCTTCATCAACGTGCCGTTGACACGGATATAGGGCGGTCCGCCCGCCTTCACGTGCAGGTCCGAGGCCTTCCTGTCGACGAGTAGCCGAAGGAAGTCGTGAACGTCTGCCATGTGACCTTCCCTGCCCCTCTCAGCGTTTCCCAGCGGACATAGATCAATCGGCAGCCGGGGGGCCGGCATTGAGCCTTGCTTTCGAAGGCGCCAGGCGGTGTGACACGACCGGACGGGCCGGGCCCACGTCTTTTGCCTGAATTGGTCGTTTCTCGGCCTTCAGGGCGGGTACGTAAGGGAGAGCAAGACAGGCGCCGAGTTCGAGGGAGGTTCATGTTGGAAGAGGCAAAGGCGAAGATGTCCCGGGCTGAAGCCGGCCGCAAGGGCGGCCGCACCACCAAGGAGCGCTACGGCGAGGAGCACTTCGGTCGCATCGGCCGGATCGGTGGGAAGAAGGGCGGCGAGACCACCAAGGAGCGCTACGGCTCGGAGTTCTACCAGAAGATCGGCCGCATCGGCGGCTCGAAGTAAGACCCGGCTAGATACGCCTTAGCTCCCCGAGAGGGGAGCTTTTGCGCGTCACTTGTTACGCCGCGATCGTCAGAGGGATTGCCCCCGGCGCCGTAGGCGACGGCGGTTCGACCCTCGGCGGAGCCGTGGCGATCTCGGGGGTCTCCTAGCGGGGTCACTCTGTGCCTGCGTCGGGTCGGCCCTGCATAGGAGAATCTCACCCGTGCGTCCCCACCGTCGTGCGCCTGTGGGCGCGGCGACCGTCGCGCTCGGGCTCGTCATCGCCATGGCAGTCGCTCCGGCGCGGCCCGCGACGGCCCAGGAGCCCGCCCCCGAGGTGACCGTCAAGCTCCTCAGCCAACCGGTCGCGGCGCGGCCCGACGACACCCTGTCGCTCCGGCTGCGGATCTCCAACGACTCGGACGAGGCCCTAGAGGGGTTCGGGCTCTCGATCGCCGTTTACGACCGCGTCACCAGCCGGTCCGAGCTCCATGCCGCTTTCGACACGGCGCCCACCGAGGTCGTGGGGAGCTCGTACCGCAAGGAGTACCCGGACGCCACCCTCGCTCCGGGCGTGACCCGCGACGTCGTGGTCGACGATCCGATCTCGACGCTGGTCAGCCTGCGGAGCGAGACAGAGTCCGGCGTCTACCCCCTCACCGTCACGTTGTTCACCGCCGACGGGGCCACCGCTCTCGACTCCCTGACGACGTTCCTTCTCTACTACCCCACGGCCCCCGAGGTCCCGCTGAACTTCGTGCTGGTCCTCCCCGTCAACGCGGTGCCCGCCGAGGGGCCCGACGGGGTCTTCCGGCCGGAGTCGAGCGGAACGTGGCCGCTCGAGGACGCCCTCGGGGAGGACGGGTGGCTTCGCCTGCTGGTCGGAGCGCTGGACCGGTGGGCCGGGGGCCGCGGCGTCGACGTGGCCGTCGCCCCGACCCCTCGCCTGGTGGAGGAATTGAGCCATCTCGCCGGGGGATACGCCCGCGGGGACGGGACCGAGGTCGGTGACGTCCCGGCCTCGGCCGCCGTGCCCGAGGCCGCCGAGACCGTCCTTGCGCAGCTCAGGGAGGTGCTCGGCCGGCCCGGCGTCCAGCCACTGCTCGCGCCCTATTCGTTTCCGGACCTACCCGCCCTCGCGCGCGCGTCGGACCAGAACCTCGACCAGGAGCAGGTGCAGGTTGGCCAGAACGTCCTCAACGAGGTGCTCGACCTCGACCTCCAGGCGCGCTGGTTGTTCCCACCCGCCGGCCGCCTCGATCCGGTCTCCCTCAGGCAGCTGTCGCTGACGCGCAGCGGGACCCGCACGTTCTTCTCGGAGGGCGCGCTCGAGGAGGCTCCCGACCCCGCACAGAGCGGCTGCCCCGGTCCGGTCCTCAACCTGACGTTCGCCTGCCCGGTCGAGGTCCCGAACCCCTCGACGAGCGGCTCGGTCGTCGGATACCTCGCCGATCAGGGCGTGCAGGATCGCTTCGCGGCCCTGGCCCAGGGGGGCAACAGCCGCCTCGATCTGCAGGAGCTGTTCGCCGAGACCGCCATGATCCACTCGGAACTGCCCGGACAGCCCGAGCGCATCCTTCACGCGGCCGTGCCCTCGTTGTGGCATCCGCCGGGACGGCTTACCGAAGCGATGTT
>DATBND010000426.1:0-8973 GCA_036554505.1 Actinomycetota bacterium
CGACCCACACATCGGATGAGTCGGGGTAGTGCTGCATTCAGTCGAACCGGATGAGAAGTGCCCCGACCAACCGGTGGCATGGCCCACTTCGTGGGTAACGGCTCGCCGATGTCGTTCTGGTCGTTAGGTCCGTTCGAGGCATTGTGCCACCAGGTCTCGTCTTGATCGATCTTCATCGAAAAATTGTGCAGGGTGAAGTTATCTCCGTGCCAGCACTTGAGGGTCTCGGCGAGGTGGCCGCCTGCTCCGTCTCCTATCGGATTGAAGAACACCCCATGTTGGCACTATTGCGACCCAGAGGAATGCAATGCCTCCGCCGACCGCTGCGAGAACGCGCTTCCGGTGCATCACGAGCTCTTGTCCTTGTCCTTTTCGTCGATGTACTTCTGACAGAACACGGCGCGAGTGACAAACCATGACTCACCGAAATTGCGTGTGAAAACGCGTGCTTTCGTTTTTGGACTTTCGCCTGCAGTCTGGCTCTCCTCGCCATCCGTCAACTCGACCTCGACGACCTGGCCCGCGGAGTTCTTTTTCTCTTTGTCCGGCTTGAAGGCGCTTGAAGGTATGCCGTCGGTCGAGGAGTGACGCTTCAGGTACTTCTCGAGAGCCTTTTCTGGATTCGAGGGCCCACCGGTTTGGTCTACCACGAACAACTCGCTATCGAAGATCACATCGTCTTCGTCACATTGGACGAGGGGGACTTCCGCGTCTGTCGACTCCTGCTGCGCGCTTTGAACCCCGCCCTGCGCTCGGCAGCCTGGAGCGAGTACCGCCAGCACGAATGCCACCCCCACCGTGCCGCTTCTCCCACTCACTCGGCCACGAGAGCGCTACTACGGTTTTAACTCGCTGAAAGCCCGAGTTAAAAGGATGACCCTACCGGCGCGTGCGCCGCACCAATGAGTGGTCGTTACCCCTTGCGGGCGTCGTCCGACGGGCACAGACTCGATAGAGGGCTGGGTGACGCATGCCAAGGCCAAGGGGGCACGACATGAGCGATACGACGGTCGATGCGGACCGCCCTACTACAACGACACGGCGCAACGGCGCCGGGACTGCGGCACTCGTCATGGGCGTGAACGCGCTGGTGCTCGCCGCGTTGATCATCTTCTTTCCGATCGCAGCGATCGTCGGCATCATCGCCGCCATCTTCGGCTTCGTGGGGATGGGTCGCGCTAACCGTGGAGAGGCCGACAACAAGGGGCATGCGGTCGCCGGGGTCGTAACGGGGCTCATCGCGCTGGCGCTCGCAGTGGGGATCGGCGTGCGGATCGGGACCTTCTTGAACGATCACCAGGGCGACTTCCGGAGCTTCTGGAGCTGCATCACGTCCGCTCCCACCGACGCCGAGCAGGAGAACTGCGGCCGGGAGCTCGGCCGCGCCCTCGACTAGCGGATTCCAGACGCCCGCAGCTGCTTCATATAGGTGCCGTGGAAAACGTGCGGTGCGTGCGGTCCACGGGGTACACGATGTACCGCATGCACCGCATGCACCGCATGCACCGCATGCACCGCATGCACCGCACTTTCTCACCACACTGCATAGAGGGCGCGGGCAACCGCTCACCGGAAGACCGAGGGTCCGCGTGGTCGCGCGAAGCTAAGGGCGAAGAGAGTTAATCGGAGACGACGCTCACGACGCGGCGGTCGCGCATGCGGTGGAACTTCACCTTGCCGGTCGCGGTCGCGAACAGCGTGTCGTCGCCGCCCTTCTTAACGTTGAGGCCGGGGTGCACCTTGGTCCCCCGCTGGCGCACGATGATCATCCCGGGCTTGACGTCCTGTCCGCCGTACGCCTTGACGCCCAGCCTCTTGGACTCGGACTCGCGGCCGTTGCGTGAAGACGCAGCGCCCTTCTTATGAGCCATCGTCCGTCCCTTCCTCCTCGGCAGGCGCGGCCTTCTTGCGACCGGCGGTGAGCTTGATGTCCTCGATCTGGATCGTCGTGTACTGCTGGCGATGTCCGGTGTGCCGCCGGTAGCCGGTCTTGTTGCGGTACTTGTGCACGTCCACCTTCGGCCCCTTGGCAGCGCCCACGATCGACGCCGTGACGCGGGCGTCGGCGAGCTCGGACCGAGCCGCGCGGGTCTTGCCCTTCTCGTCGACGACGAGCAGCGGGACGAACTCGAGCGAGTCGCCGCCTTCCTTGACGCGCTCGACCTCGATGACGTCGCCCTTGACGACCTTGTGCTGCTTCCCGCCCGCGCGGATGATGGCGTACACGTCTCTCCTCGGTGGTTGGCGGCTCAGGTGCCGGAGCCGAGCAGGCAGGATACCAAAGGCGCGCCCGCCCCCTCAGTCAACGTCATGGATCAGGATGCCCCGGCCCTCGCACGTCGGACAGGGGTCCGAGAACGCCTCCACGATACCGGCCGACACGTTCTTGCGCGTCATCTGGATCAGGCCCAGCGGCGATATGTCGAAGACCTGGGTGCGGGTGCGGTCGCGGTTGAGCTCGGCACGGAACGCCTTCACGACCTCGTCCCGGTTGGCCAGGTTCTCCATGTCGATGAAGTCGATGACGATGATGCCCCCGATGTCGCGCAGCCTGAGCTGGCGCGCCACCTCCACCACGGCCTCCATGTTGGTCCGAAAGACCGTCTCCTCGAGATTCGACTTGCCGACGAACTTGCCGGTGTTCACGTCGATGACCGTCATCGCCTCGGTCCTGTCGACGACGAGGTGACCGCCCGAGGGAAGCCATACCTTGCGGTCGAGCGACTTGCGGATCTGCTCGGCGACCCTGAATTCCTCGAAGATCGGCAGGCTCTTGTCGTAGAGCTCGAGCCGGTGGTCGAGGTCCGGCGTCGTCCGCCGGACGTACGAGCGGAGCTTCTCCTCGAGCGCGGGATCGTCCACGTAGCACTTCGAGATGTCGCGGTTGAACAGGTCGCGGATGACCCGCAACTCGAGCTCGGGCTCGGTGTAGACGAGCGCGGGTGCCTTCGCCGTCTCGGACTTCGCCTTGACCTCGCCCCACGTCTCGACCAGGCGCGCGAGGTCGCGCTCGAGGTCCTGGCTCGACGCGCCCTCGGCCGCCGTACGAACGATCAGGCCGTGGTCCCCGGGGCGCAACCGCTGCGCGATGTCCCGCAGACGGTTGCGCTCGTTGTCGGAGAGCCTTCGAGAGACACCGAGCGAGCGTCCATTCGGCACCAGCACGAGATGGCGCCCGGCCAGCGACACCAGCGCGGTGAGCCGGGCCCCTTTGGAGCGCATCGGGTCCTTCGTGACCTGGACGAGGATCGGTTGCCCGCTCTTCAACACGGTCTCGATCCGCGGAAGCTCGTCCCCCTCGTCGCCTGCGATCCCGACCTCGCCCGCGTACAGCACGCCGTTGCGCGCCTCGTCGATGTCGACGAACGACGCTTCCATCCCCGGCAGGACGTTTTGCACTCGACCGAGGTAGATATTGCCCACCAGCGAGCGGTCGCCCGAGCGCGCGACGTAATGCTCGACGATCGTTCCCTCCTCGAGCACGGCGATCTGGGGACCGTCGGCGTCGGAGTGCACGAGCATGACTCGCTCGACCGTCGGCCCGGTGGGACGCTGCTGGCGCCGCCGCGGCCTGCGCCGGCCGCGTCCGCCGCGCGTCGAGCCGCCCTGCTTGGCCTCAGATGACGGTTCCGCAGGCGCGGGGGTCTCCGCGGGGGGCGAGTCGACGAGCTTTACGACCTCGGATGCCTTCTCGCGCGGCCTGGGCGCTCGATCGCTCATCCGCGCCGTCCCTTCGGCCCCCGAGCGACGCGCCTCACAGGAAGCGCCTCATGTGGACGTTGAGCAACAGCCCAACTGCTATGTAATTGGTTATCAAGCTTGATCCTCCATAGGACAGGAACGGCAACGGGATGCCGGTGATCGGCATGATCCCCATCGTCATTCCGACGTTTACGAATATCTGGAATGCCCATAGCGCAGCGATGCCGGTCGCCAGCAACGTACCGAACATGTCGCGCGACATCGCGGCTATCCGCAGGGCGCGCCAGATGAGAAATGCGAACAGCGCCAGAAGGCTCGCCGACCCGACGAACCCGAGTTGCTCTCCGACGGCGGTGAAGATGAAGTCCGTGTGCTGCTCCGGCACGAAGTCGAGCGAGGTCTGGGTCAACTTCTGCTCGAGGCCTTGACCGGTGATCCCTCCGGACCCGATCGCGATCTTCGACTGCAAGAGGTTGTAGCCGATCGACTGCACGTCGGGGTTGGGGTCCAAGAACGCCGTCAGTCGATCGAGCTGATACTGCCTGAGCAAGCCGAACTGCAGGAACGACGCGACGAGGACCGCGCCGACCGCCCCGATCGTCAGGAAGTGGCGTAGCTTCGCCCCGCCGACGAGCAGCAGGGCCCCGGTCAACGCGACCACGACCATCATCGTCCCGAGGTCGGGCTCGAGATAGATGAGGGCGCTGGGCACGAGCATCAGCCCGATCACGATCAGGACGTCGCGCGCAGTGATGTCCTCGCGGCGTTCCGAAAGGTACGCGCCGAGAGCGATGATCAACACCATCTTCGTGAGCTCCGAGGGCTGCGCCTGGAACGCGCCGAAGCTGATCCAGCGTCGGGCGCCGAGCTGCTCGTCTCCGAGCGGGCTCAACACGAGGAGCAGCGCGAGGATCGTCGCCCCGTAGAGGAACGGCGCCAGCCCGCGCAGGACGCGGTAGTCGAAGAAGCTGACGAACAGCAGCACGATCGTACCGGCCCCCGCGAAGACGATCTGACGCTTCAGGAACAGCGCAGCATCGAGGCCCTCCTGCTCGAGGCTCCCCGACGTCACCGACGAGATCATCACCGCGCCGAACACGGTGAGGAGCATCGTGACGAGCAGAAGGGTCGGATCGAGATGCCGGATCGGCGCCTTGCGCGCCATCCGAGCCGCGATCGGCTCTCCGCCGATGCGGTCGACTCCCTCGCCGAAGATCCCCTCCATCCCCATCAGCCCGACGCGTCCTGTCCCACGCGGACGTCGGTGACCTCGTCGATCCCGAACAACCCCTCGAAGATCTGACGCGCGACTGGCGCGGCGTTCTCCCCGCCGTGGCCCGATCGCTCGATGTACACGGAGACGATGTACTCGGGCGCCTGCGCGGGCCCGTACGCGACGAACCACGCGTCGTTCAAGCCCGTCTCGCCGATCTCGGCCGTCCCCGTCTTACCGGCGACCGGGTACTGGTCGACGGGGAAGCCCGCAAATGCCGAGTTCGCCGTGCCGCCGCCCCCGGCGACCACCTGTTGCATCCCGTCGCGGATGACTCCCAGCGCGGTTGCGTCGAGCCCGAGCTGGTTGACCACGCGCGGTTCGAACTCCCGCAGCGTCTCCTCTCCCCCCTCGCCGTCGGGTTGCCCCACGGACCACGCGAGCCGCGGCTGCAACACGTTTCCGCCGTTTGCGATGGAGGCGTAGGCGACCGCCATCTGCAGCGGATCGACGAGAAGGTCTCCCTGCCCGATCGCCATGTTGACGTTGTAACCGGGCAACCACCCGCGCTCGCACGTCGGGAACTCGTCGTTCTTCGTCGCGACGTACGCGTCGTGACACCAATCGATGTCCGGGACGAGCCCGCTCGTCTCGCTCGGAAGATCGATCCCGGTCGGATGGCCCAGCCCCATCAGCCGCGCGTACTTCTGGAACTTCTCCTTGTCGGAGGACAGCTTGGGATCGCCGGGCTTCTCCCACGTCTCCGAGGTGAAGCCCTCGAACGGCCCGACTCCGAACTGGGTCTGCATGTCCCACCCGAGCTCGTAATAGAACGTGTCGCACGACACCTCGAGCGACTGGGGAAAGCCCATCGACCCCATGTCCTGAGTCGTCCAGTTGCGGAAGATCGTCGCGCCGGGGTCGTCCGGCGGGTACTCGGCGGCGGGTGGGCACGGAAGGACCGTGTAGGGCGTCGCGACGCCGCTGGCCATGGCCGCCGCAGCGGTGATCGGCTTCATCGTCGAGCCCGGGTTCTTCTGGGCTTGGGTCGGCCGGAAGAAGAGAGCGCCGCCGTCGGGGTTCTCCTCGGTCACGCGCGTAAGCGACGCGTACTCCTTGATGGTGAAGCCGTTCTCGGCGATCGTCGGGTTGTAGGTCGGGAAGCTCGCCATGCCGAGGATCCCGCCCGTGTTCGGGTCCATCACGACGACCCCGCCGGCCGGCGCCTCGTAACCCTGCCCGCGCGCCGCGTCGATGCCGGCCTTGAGCGCGTCCTGCGTGAGCTTCTGGATGTTCGCGTCGAGGGACAGGACGACGTCCTTGCCCGGTAGCTCCTCCTGCACAGGCCGTGCCCCCACGCGCTCGCCGGAGGAGTTCACGACGACGCGGTCCTCGCCCGGCGTACCCCTGAGGACGCGGTCGTACTGATACTCGAGCCCGCTGTGACCCACGATGTCGCCTGCCTTGTAACGAGGGGTTGCATTCTTGTAGTGGGAGTCCCGGAGCAGACGCGGGGTTATCTCGTTGACATAGCCGAGGATCTGCGGCGCGAGGTTCCCGTAGGGATAAGTGCGCAGCGTGAAGGTGTCCGAATTGATTCCGGGGAAACGTCCGAACGCCTTCTGCTCCTCTATGTAGCGCGCGTAACGCTCGGGCACGTCGAACGCGACAGGAACCGGCTTGAACGGCGAGAACGTCGCGTCCTCGACGTTGGACTCCAGGTCCTCGACCGAGACGTCGAGAAGACGCGAGATCTTGCGCAACGCCCTCTCGCGGCGCTCAGGGTCCGCGAGCACCGAGCTCGCGACGGTAAGGGCGGTGCTCTCGCGGTTGTCCACGAGCACCTTGCCGTTGCGGTCCAGGATGCGACCGCGCGGGGGCTCGGTAAAGACGCGCCTCACCCGATTCTCCTTGGCGAGCCCCTGATACTGGTCCGCAGCGAGGACCTGCAGGAACCACAGACGAGAGAACAAGGCGACGAACGCGGCGAAGACGACGATGCCGAACACGGCGAGCCGAAGCGTGACGCGGTCGATGCCCCCCGACGGATCCCTTCCGACCATCAGCGGTACACCCGCTCGGGCCGGAACCGCTCGGCGATGCGGCGGATGAACGGGAACACGAATGGGGTCAGCAACACGTTGTAGACCACTACGAGGCCGGCGACCTTTGCGGTATCCGAGATCGACACCCACGGCTCGCCGAGGAGGATCGCGAGCAGCGCGTAGCCCACCTCGCCGATCGCAGACGCAACGGCGACGACCAGGACAGGCGTCCACACCGACTCGCCCGTCGTGAACTGGCGGAAGCTGCCGACGCCGTAGCCGATCAACGTGTAGAGCAACGCAGTGAGCCCCACGATCGACTGCGGCAGCAACAAGTCGATCAACAGGCCGCAGAAGAACCCGGTGACGATCCCGACCCGCTCGCCGTCGACGAACGCGAAGCTGACGAAGACCACGAGGGCCAGCTGCGGGATGACGCCGAGCAGCGTGGCCTGGGCAAGCAAGGTCGATTGGATCGTTATCGAGAGGATCAGGGTGGCTGCCATCGCTGCGACCCTGGCGACGCCGACCTCTGCCAGCACGCCCGCGGCGCGCGGCTGCTTGATCGTCATCGCCATCTACTTACCACCTTGCCTGCGCTCGTCCTCTTTGAAGGGATTGGGCGCGGGCGGTGGATGCTCCAGCAACACTTGGACGTAGTCGATCGACGTGAACTCGACGTATGGGTCGACCTCGAGCTGTTGCTCGACGAGGCGCTCGTCGCCGCCGACGTGGCTGATGTCTCCGATGGGGATCCCCGGAGGGAATAGCCCGCCGACCGACGGAGCGGTGACGACCTTGCTCCCGACGGCGATCTTGGCGTCGGAGTCGACGCTTCTCATCGTCAGCTCTTCGTCGGTCCCGTTGCCCTCGACGAGTCCGGTGTCGAACGTGTCCTGCACGCGCGCCGACGCCGCGGTCTTCGGGTCGATCAGCAGGAGGACCACCGCGGTGTCGGCCTCCGCCCGGACGATCGTGCCGACGAGCCCGTCCGCGTTCACGACGGGCATCTCCGGCTGGATGCCGTCGTCGGTCCCTCTGTCGATCGTGATCGCCCACTTGTAGTTGGCAGGGACGCGGCCGATGTTCTGGGCGGTCACCTTCTCGGTGTCGAACCACGGCTCGTCGAGGTCGAGGAACTCGTGCAGACGTGCGTTCTCGTCTTCGACGGCCTCGGCCCGCGCGATCTGCGACTCGAGCTCCTCCACGAGGCCCTCGAGGCGCCGGTTCTCCTCCCGGAGGTCCGACATCTCCCCGAGCGCCGAGAAGAAGTCACCGACCGGCCGGAAGACCGCCGTGAACCCGCGCTGTATGGGTCGGACGATCGCTGCGGAGACGTCCTTGGCCCGGTCGAGGGGCCCGCCCGATCCCTGCCGGAAGTCGAGCGTGATTATGAGGATGGACAGAGCGAGGAAAACGAGCAGCAAGAGCCGCCCTCGCCCGGGTCGGCGACGCATCTATAAAGACCTCATTCGCTTCAGCGAAAACTTGGGGGCAACCACTCCGCTCGAGGCCGGAGCCGCATCTCCGGGCCCTCATTCGGGGCAGCCCTGCGGGCCACATGGTAGCCGCGATGCCGCAGGGGCGCCCCGGGGACCGGCTGTGGGCTCGTTCGGCGGGCACCCGGCTCGAAGAAATCCATCGACCGACGGCCACCACGGGGCAGGATGAGAAGAGCCCGGCCACGGTGGCTCGGCCCGGAGGAGGTATCCGATGCAGGCGTCCAACAGGAGCAACAACACCCCCGCGGCGCTGATCCTGGCGGGCGGGGCGCTCGCGACCATTTCCGCCGTCCTCGGCTGGCACGACTTCGTCGCGCCGGGCCGCACCGACACGCTGAAGGGCACCGACCTGACGTCGGGACTCGGTACCGTGGTGTTCGGGGTGGTCCTGATCGTCATCGGAGCCGTCCTGTTCGGACGCGGCCGCAGCGGGGGCCGAGGCGGGGCGATCACCGCGATCGTCCTCGGGGCGATCGTGCTCTTCGTCGGCGCCTACTCCGCCTTTTCGCCG
>DATBND010000428.1:0-11443 GCA_036554505.1 Actinomycetota bacterium
GAGGCCGGGGTCCTCGAACCACCCGAGAGCGCGGTTCCGTGGGCCCTCGAGGAAGTACCCGGATCGTACGCTGGAGTCAGGCTGCGGAGCGCGCAACACGTACGGCGACGGATGGCCCATGTTCAGCCAGCGCGTCTCGCCCGTGCCGATGTCGAGCGTCGCGTAGACGAGAGTCGTGAACGAATCCGCGTCGGTCGCATCCTTGAGCGCCTGGTTTGCGCGCTGCACGACGCGCTTCGGCCCGGCGCCCAGCCCACGCTCCGCGCGCAACGACGACAGCGCGACCGTCGCCATGAGCGCGGCCGCGATCCCCTTCCCCGACGCGTCCCCGACCACGACTGTGAGCGTCCGTCCGGAGAGGTCGACGTCGTACCAGTCACCACCGACGAGGTTCGCTTGATGTTGCAGCGGGACGAGGTTGACGTTGGGCGTGCCCGGCAGCGTGCGTTGAAGCAGGTTGCGTTGGATGGACGCGGCGATCTCGAGCTCGCGATCCTGGAGCGCGAGTTGCTGCAAGCGCTTCAGACCTCCCTGCATCTCCATCATGCGCGTCGCGAGCTCTTCCACCTCGTCCCCCGAGCGGATGTCTATGTCCTGCTCGAAGTCGCCGCGCCCGATCCCGCGCGCGGCGTCGACCAGACGCGAGATGTTCCGGCCGAGACGCCGCGGCAACAGAAACGCGACGAGGACGCCAATCGCAAGAGTGCCGGCGATGACGACTGCGAGGATGATCACCGTCTGGTTGCCCCGGGCGCTGACGCTCGTCTCCGTCTGTGCGACCTGCTTGTCCTGCGCCTGTCGCAACAGCTCTCCCAACGTCTGGATACGCGTGATCAGCGGCGTCCCGTCGCGGCCGAGGACGTTGAACGCGGAGGTTCGCTCGCCCCCGTTCGCGAGAGGGATCACCTTGTCGTCGATCAGCGCTCGGTACTTCTGGCCCGCGTCGATGAGCTCGCGCAAGAGCTCCTCTTCCTGCCTGCCGGTGAACAAGTCGACCGCACGCTGTTCGTAGAGGCGCGCGGTCGTGACTTCGGCCCGGTACTCGTCGAGAAGAGCCGAGTTGTACTCGATCAGGTAGCCGCGGACGGCCGCGGACTGCGCGGTGTAGGACCGGACGATCTCGTCCACGGTCACGAGCCCCGGGATCGCGTCGTCGAAGACGCGGCGCTGCACGCCGCGCAGCGAGCCGAACAGCGACAGCGTGACCCAGCTCAGGGCGATGATCAATACGAGCAGCAAACCGAACCCGCCCACGAGCTTGCGCCGCAGGGACAATCTCACCGGCTAAGTATCCTCGCTCGAATGGCTTCCCGGCCCGGCAGCTCCCGGCTCGCGCGGTCCGCCCTGGTCGTGGGGGCGGGCCTGGCCGCCTACGCCGTGTACGAGCCCTATCGATTCGGCGTCCGTACCGTGACCGTGCCCGTGCCGGAGGGATCCCCGTCCCTGGACGTGCTTCACGTGTCCGACACGCACATGACGGCGAAGCGCCGGGCCCTCGCACGCTGGCTACGGGCGTTGCCGGATCAACTGCCGTCGCAGCCCGACCTCGTGCTGGCGACCGGGGACCTCATCGAGGACGACTCGGGGATCGAGCCCGTGGTCGAGGCGCTCGCGGGCCTCGAGGGGAGGCTCGGGCGCTTCTACGTCCTCGGCTCGCACGACTATTTCCAGTCGCGCTTCCGGCCGGGCGCGTACCTGAAGTACTTCCGAAGCGATGCGCGGCCCCGTCACACCCATCCGGCGGACGTCGACGCGCTGGAGGCCGGGCTGGCTGCAAAGGGCTGGCGCCCACTGACGAACACGACTGAATTCGTCCACCTAGGTGAAGAACGCATCCGCGTCGCGGGGGTCGACGATCCCTACATCAGACGGCACCGCACCGAGCACATCACCCGTTCGGCCGAAGACCGATTGGCCATTGGTCTGGTGCACGCGCCGGACGTCGTGTCCGAATGGGCGCTCACGGGCTTCGACCTCGTCGTCGGCGGCCACACGCACGGGGGCCAGGTCCGGCTTCCGATCGTCGGCCCGCTCGTTACCAACTGCACGCTTCCGGCCGCCCTCGCAGGAGGGCTGCACCGGGTCGGCAACGCATGGCTCCACGTGAGCCCGGGCCTCGGCAGTGGTCGCTTTGCTCGCATCAGATTCGCGCGTCCTCCCGAGGTCACACTCCTTCAGATTCGGCCGCGCAGGTCATAGGGTGTTTCCCCATGCGGAGGCTCCTCTGCGTGCTCGCCTTGGTGACGCTCGCACTGCCGGTTCATCTCTTCGACGCGAGCGCGCGCGTCACGGGACCCCGACGCGTGCCGTCACCGGCGGGTCAAGTGAAGATCGTCGCGGTCAACGCAAAGCAGAATCGCGTCCTGGGGCTCAAGCTCTTCAAGAACCTGCTCGAGCTCGGCGGCGCGTTGCGGCAGCGACCGATCGCGTTCAACGGAGGATTCGACAGGGGGATCGCTCCGCCGGACGTCCTCATCGTTCAGGAGATCCGGCCGACTAACGTCGAGATCTTCGAGAAGCTCCTCAAGCAGGCTTACGGGGTCAAGTATCAGATCGTCGGCCCGAGCGACTCCGCCGCGGTGATCATCATCAACACGGAGCGGATCGCGCTCGATGGAGAAGTCGTCGTGTGGTCCGACGTCTGCACGGACGCGGAGCATCCGACGGACGGCCGAGGATCTCGCAACTACGAGTTCGCCCGCCTGATCGTCTCGGATATCGGCTCTCGCTTCGTCGTCGCGGGGATGCACGCGGCGAAGAACTACACGACCACGGGAAGGGACGATTGCTTCCCCCGAAACATCGCGGAGCTGCGACGCCAGCTCCAGGACGAGACCGCTCCGGTGATCATCGGAGGCGACTTCAACCGCCGGGCCGGCATCACGCAGCGGGAGTGCGACATCGAAGAGGAGTCGGACCCGCAGCGGTGGTGGTCGATGCTGGTCACGCCGGACGACGGCGGGCGGCCGTACGAGGACGCGGTGCTGACGTGGCACCGCGCGCATCGCGTGACGATGGCCGGCGAATGGACCCACGAGTCCGGATCGGTCAGCGAGGCGTGCACGGGGGTCTTCACGCACAGGCGCAGCCGCATCGACTACCTGTTCAGCGCGGGCGCCGGTCTCGCCGAGGCCCATGCCGATCACCCCGGCTGGGCCGGGGCGCGTCCCGGTGAGCGCAACAAGAGCAACCCCAAGTACTCCGACCATCGCTGGGTCTGGGGCCGGTTCGTAGTGCAGGGCCCTCCCCAGCCCGTCCGCCCCGTCGCGACCGCGCTGGGCGGAGGAGCAGTGGACCTGACGTGGCAGCCCGTCGAGGGCGCGGCCGGATATGTCGTGTACCGCTCCCATCCGGGACGCTCCTACCGGGTCCTCGAGCGCACCGAGGCAGACGTCACGTCGCTCGAGGATCGCGCGACCGCGCACGGCATCGTCTATCGCTACTCCGTGGCTGCGGTCTCGCCCGAGGGCGGCCAGGGCCTCGAGTCCCCGCCGCACTTCGCGCGCGCCGACAGTCACGGCCCCCGGGTCACCGCATCGAAGCCCGCGGTGGGCGCAACCGGGGTGCCGGTGAACGCGGACGTCCACGTCTTCCTCGACGAGCCCGCGGATTCGTCCCTCGTCACGTCGAACACGATCAAGATGTACGCCGGCGGGGGCCGCGTCGGGGGCCGCGTGTTCGTCGTCACCAACCGACACCTCGTCTTCGACCCGGCGCGCCTGACCAAGGGGGTCTCGTACCGGGTCGTCGTGCGCGAGCTGCGCGACAGGTTGGGCAACGTGGGCCCGCGCGAGCAGTGGGGCTTCGCGACCGTCGAGCCCCCGTCCCGGAAGCGCGACCGCGACCGCCGCCGCTAGGTTGCGGGCCGGCCCGGGCCTGGTCTATGGGATGCTAGCGGGACGGGAAGTGGCCCAGCTTGGCAGGGCGCCTCGTTCGGGACGAGGAGGTCGGGGGTTCAAATCCCCCCTTCCCGACGATGTGATGTTGCGGAAGTGGTGGCCGCCCTTCCAGCGTCGGCGGTCTGAGAAATGCTCAGCCCCCCGCAGGGCCCAATGGATTCCTGGCCAACTCCTCATTGTTGTACCGGGGATTGTTCGTGACTTCCTCACCGCACCACCATGGAACAGCCAAATCATCCAGCGCCCGTGGATCGGTGGCCTCGCATTCTGCGATGACAAGCCCTTCGTTGTCGCCGTGGAACACGTCTACGTCCCATGGGAAGTTCGAGTCGATGATGTGAAAACGACTCTTGGAAATCTTCATAGTTGCCAGAACGAAGAGCTGTTCGGCGACCTCCGAGGGAATCGGCCATTCCAGCTCCTGACGAGCGGTCCCTTCGCGCGGCCCCTTGATGGCCAGTTGACTGCTCGCCTCCTCGACGTTTGTGGCTGACCGTTGTGCGAAGCTCCGCCGAACACGAATCGCCCATCCCCCTTCGACGAAGAGATACGCCTGGTTGACGATGGTGGGCAGATGCCCGGTGACGACCGATCGGTCTTTGACTAGGAAACGTCTCTCGAATTCCACGTAGGGAACGTCACGCACGGTAAGGCTCCTAAACGAAGTCTGAAAAAGGCCGGTATTGCACACCTGCTAGCCGCTGGTACATCCGCGTAGCGTACGCATCGGTCATCCCGCTGACATAGTCCGCAATGAGGCGGAGCACTTCAGCAGAGCTCCGACTGCTGCCAATGTCGTCCCGGATACCTCGTGGAAAAAGAGCAAGGTTATCGTCCTTGACCGCGTCCGCATAATAGCGATACAGGTTTTGGACCAGTTGGCGGTGCCCGTGCTGCAGCGTCGCCATTCGGGGGTCCGCTATCACGTAAACCCACAGCATCTCTTTGATGAGCAGATTCAGTAGCCGAATCCGCCGGTCGATCATCAGGTCATTTCTGTGCCGCCGCGCCGCCGCGCGTGAATCCGCCTTCCTTACCTGGTTCACGAAAGTGTCGAACAGGAAGGCTCTCATGGTCCGAACCGCCGCGCGCGCTTGTGACGATCCATCGTAGCCAGCCGGCAACTGCGAAAAACCTACAAACGCACTTGCCTCTCGGGCGAATATGCCCTCGACCCGATCGCGCACCTCACCGACGGTGAATGGTTCGTCTCGATGACTCTTTGTGAGCTCCGCTGCATCGTCCGCAGGAGGCTGTTCGCCCTTCTTGGTCCAGCGTTTGATCACGGCGTTGGCGAAGCTCTCGCGGACCTGCGAGACCTTCGTTAGAAGCCCCAGTGGCATGAATCCGGCTCTGTACCAATCCTCTAGGTCATGGATCGAGTAAGCGACATCATCCGACCAGTCAACGATCTGGGCTTCAAAACTTTGGCTATGCACGCGGTCAGGAGCTACGCCTCTGCGGACCCATCGCGCATCCTCACTCTCGCTCGGATAGAAGCTGAACTTTCTATTGCTGTCGCCTGGCGCGTGGGGATCGCCTTTCTGCCATGGATATTTGAGCGTCGCGTCCAACGTCGCTCGTGTCAGGTCAAGCCCCCGAAACTGCCCTGAGTGGCGCAAACGGCGAGTCAACAACCGGAAGCTCTGAGCGTTCCCCTCGAATCCCCCGTGGTCCGTTGACGCCCACTGGGGGTCCGCTCCGAGATCGGTCATGGTGGTGTCGATAGCTTCTTCACCCACGTGTCCGTAAGGGGGATGACCGATGTCGTGGGCCATCGCGGCCGCTTCGCACAGGTCCGGGTCCGCCCCCAGGCGTTGGCCCAAACGACGTGCCACCTGCGCGACCTCGAGGCTGTGCGTTAGGCGCGTCCTGAAGAAATCCGCCTCGCCCGGAGGCACAACCTGGGTCTTCCCCTGCAGGCGCCGTAGGGCTTTGCTGTGGAGAACCCGATCGTAGTCTCTCTCGAAAGGACCGCGGTAATCCTCTGGATCCTGTCTCTTATGGAGACGATCGACGCTCTCCTTCGGGTAGTCCAAGCGCAGGAGAACCTAAGGCGTGGTCATGTTCGGGCAATTACCTCGTGTGCTTGAGCTCGAATAGCCTCGACGTCACCCTCGGCCAAACGCTTCGCTTCCGCTCTCGCTTCGTCTGAAATAGACAGGTGCCTTGCTGCGAACTCCTTGCCAGCTTCCGTGAGGAGGAGAGAGATCCCATCCGTCGTGATCCAGCCATGGTCTACGGCTTCGGTTATGCCCGTTCGTAGTTCTGGGCTCTGAAGCGGAACCCCATTCGCTGGACGGAATGCAAGGTTTTCCCCTTGGCGGAGATGACCTCCCCCGTGCAGCACCGCGGCGACTGCCTCGAGTCGATCAAGCGGCACCCCCTCGGACAATGGAAAAAGCACCAGCACCTCTAAGACGGCCACACCCGACAAGGCCTCACCTCCGCGGATCGTCTCCGCTCGTACGGAAATTACACAAGCGTGATTAGGCTACACGGTCAGGAAGAATCGCGCTTCTGAGAGCCGGGCGGTGCGTGGCCCCCGTCAGCCATACCAAGGCCCCAAATGAGACTCGTGAGAAAAATCTCAGGGTGTGGCGCACTCCACCGGACGCGAGAGAGCGCCCGAAGGCGCTCCTCTTTTTTCACGATCCTGCGGGTCCCTAGAAAGGGCAGGGGTTCGGGTCCAAGAGCTCGCCGACGGTCCAGTCGCAGTTGCGACCGACCCAGTAGAGCGTGTCGTACACGTATGCCGTGACCGGCGACCACGGGCAGTTGGGGTCTGCGCATGCGCTTGCAGGAGCGGGCGCCGCGAGCTGGAACGCGCCGAACGCGAACACGGTGGCGAGCAGTACCGAGAGCTTCCGCCTCAAATCGACCTCCCCTAGAAGATCCTGGACACGTGTCCTGGAAACGATGGCAACTGATTCGATGCGGCCGGACGAAGTTCCTTCACCCTCCCGGACAGAGTTGGTGGCGGGTCAGGAGTCTCCGCAGACGTAGATCTCTCTCTGCATCCTCTCGGCGATGCGATCCCAGTCCGAGGCCGACGACACGCGCCGGCCGAAGGCGACGCCGGTCGCCCTGGCGCTGAAGATCACATCGCGATACGCCTCCGACTTGCCGGGGCACGGATGGATGCTGCCGGCGGGGCTCGACCCACGCGGGTTCGCCACGAAGTCGATGCTCGCCGATCCGCCGGGGCCTCGAAGCGTGATGTGAGCGGTCCGAAAGAGGAGATCCGTTTCGTAGGCCACCACGCGCATCCGGGGCACGGGGGAGATCCCGCAGTGCGATCCGTCGCGAGTGCAGCGTCCGACACCGCCGCGGGCGCGGCTCGCCACGACCTCACCCGTCTCGACGTTCGTGACGATGTCCGCCTCGACCAGATACCAAGACGGGGCCCCGGGGCCGGACCGGTGGACCCAGTCGGCACTGAGGTGATCGACCGCATAGACGCCCGCCAACGGTCCCGCAGCCGCCTGGCCGAGAGCGCCCAGGATGAAGACGACACCGATGGCTACCGTGATCCGCCTCATGATCCGCCCTTTCGCCGCGCCGGCGTCCTCCGCCGCACCAGGTCCCAGAATAGAACTAAAGCGACATTTCGGCTCGGTCGCGGGCCGGCTCTCAGACGGACTAGCTCTTCGGGCCCTTGCCCCATTGGACGGTCGCGGCCGTCTCACTCGGGAGATACAGCGAGTCGCCCCGGAACCGTGCGATGACGAGTTGCGACCGGCCGTGGTCGGGGATCTCGACCGCGACCGCGGCGTGCCCATCCGGGCCGGTCGTCGCCTCGACCGTCCGCCCGGCTATCTCGAACGCGACCTGCCTGCCCGCGACCGGGGACCCCGACTCCGTCATCAACGATGCCGCGAGGTTGACGGTCTCACCCTGCACGCGCGTGTCGCCGACATAGGTGAGCCCGGTGGCCGTCGTCTTCGGTCCCTTGAGCGGCGGGCATCCGAACGCGGATAGATCGTGCGTGCTGAGCGACGGCGGCGCCGCGGCCGGGTCGGAGCCCCACGACTCGTTCGCGGTGGGCCCCATCGGGAGCTCGACGCGACCCGCGCGGAAGAGCTCGGCGTGCGTGAACCACGGTCGATCCAGCGCCGCGTCTCCGAGGGTGGCGGACTGCACGTATTTGTCGACGGCGGACGCGCCCGGGGCCCGCACCTCGATCCGGCGGGGCGTCCCGGCCGGGCGGATGACTGCGCTCTCGAACACGGGGCTGCCGACCGCGTACACGGGGGCACCGCCCGTGACCGGATAGAAGCCGAGCGCGCTCCACACGAACCACGCCGACATCGAGCCGAGGTCGTCGTTGCCGGGAAGCCCGTCGGGGGTCGGCCGGAACAGCCCTTGATAGCCGCGCATGATCCCCTGGGTCTTCCACGGCTGGCCGGCGTAGTCGTAGAGATAGGGCGCGTGGATGTCGTGCTCGTTCGACGGCGCGTATTGATTGCCCGCGTAGAAGACGCCGAAGCCCGTCGACTTCTGTTGCGCCTCCGGCGTCACCGCGGGGACGCGCTCGGTGACCGCGGTCGAGAAGAACGTGTCGAGGCGATCCCTGACGATCTGGATGCGCTCGGCGCGCGTCTGGCCCCCGCCGCCCGCGCCGACCAGGTCGAACAGGCCGCTCAGGTCCTGCGGCGCGAGCCACGTGTACTGCCAGCCCGTGCCCTCGACGAAGTGGTCGGGCTCCTCGGGCGCGTACGGCGTCTTCCACGAGCCGTCGGCGTTGCGGGGGCGCGCGAAGCCGCTGGCGGGGTCGATCACGTGGGCGTAGTTGCGTGCGCGTTCGAGCAAGAGATCTCGATCCGAGTCGTAGCCCATCGAATCGGCCATCAACGCGAGGGCGAAGTCGGCGAGCGCGTACTCGAGGGTCTCGCTTGCGCCCTGGTGGATCCAGCCGCGGTCGAGATAGTCCGCGTTCCATGCGCGCCGGACGTCGAAGGCCTGATGACGCAGGGCGTCGTAGAACGCGTTCACGTCCGTCCCGTCCAGGATGTCCCTGCAGTAACCGTCGACGATCGTCATCTGGACGGGGTCGCCGACCATGTAGTCGGGAAGCGCGTCGTTCATCGCCCATTGCGGGAACCGGCCGACCTGGTCGTAGATGTCGAGGAGCGACAGCATCATGTCGCGGTAGCGATCGGGCGCGATCGTGGCGAGCAGCTGGTTCTCGCCGCGGTAGGTGTCCCACAGCGAGAAGTTCGCGTAGTGCTCGTGGCCGTCGGTGACGTGCACCTGTTTGTCGTGGCCCATGTACTCGCCGTTCACGTCGCTGTAGACGTTGGGGTGCTGCTGCGCGTGATAGAGCGCGGTGTAGAACGACGTCTTGTCGCCGTCGGTCGCGCCGTCGACCTCGATCGTCGAGAGCGCATCGGACCACCGGGCCCGCGTCTTGTTCCGCAATGCGTCGAAGTCCCAGTCCGGCTTCTCCGCGTCGAGGTTCATCAGCGCGTTCGCGCGGCTGACGGAGGAGATGCCGACCTTCACGAGCACGTCCCGGTCCGAGGTGGTGTCGAACGACACGTAGCCTCCCGCGCCCTTACCGGCCGCGCTGCCCTTCCCCTCCACGGGCGCGTCGCCGTACGCATCCCACGCACCGAAGGAGTCGAACGGCCGATCGAACTTCGCCGCGAAGTAGATGGTGTAGCTCTGGTCGCTGTCGGCAGAGCCCACGACCGTGCTCTCGTCGACGACCTCGAGCGAGGACTGGTGCACGCTCGTCGAGGGGTCCCACGGCTCCCACTCCTTGTTGCTGCGCCCGACGTCGAGGATGACGTTCGACTGAGGGGACGGCGGGAACGTGTACCGGTGCATCCCGACGCGGGTGCCCGTCGTCAGCTCCGCGTCGATGCCGTAACGCTCGAGGAGCACGCGGTAGTAGCCGGCGGACGCGTCCTCGGTCGCGTGGTCGAACTTCGACCAGTAGAGGCGCGGGTCGTTCGACACGACTGGGCCGACGGTCGGCATGAACGGCAGGTTCCCGTTGCTCTTCACTCCCATCGACTCGATGTGGTGATGGGAGAAGCCGCGGATGAATTGGTCGTGGTACATGTAGCCCGTGTAGGCGAGATACCCGTCGGTGTCCGGGCTCAGTTGGACCATGCCGTAGGGAGCCGACGGCCCGGGAAAGGCAAAGCCGCCGCCGAGCGTCCCGATGAACGGGTCGACGTAGTCGACCGGATTGCGCTGCTCCAGCTGAGCCCGCGCAGGCGCGAACGGAAGGCTCGCGAATAGCGCGAGACAGCACGCGATCACACCCAGCCGTCGCATGCGCTAGTTGTTCGCCCCGGCCGGGTTGCTTCCTTCCCTGAGACGGCTCAGGCGTCTCCCTGAAGCGCCGCTTCGAGGTCCTCGAGGCACGCCACGACCTCCGGCGTGTCGACGGTGTCCTCCATCAAGCCCCGGCAGCGCTCGTACAGGCCGTCGAGATCCTCGGCTACATCGGGCACGAGCGCCTCGAGGGCCCCTCGCACCTCTCGATACCGCGCGTTGCTGCTGCCGAGGGCGTCCAAGGCGCCGTCGTACTCGGCTTGGGCCTCGATCCGTCCATCGGTGACGGCCTCCTCGTATTCGATCGCGGCGACCTCCAGGGACCCTGCCGCCGCGACCAGGGACGACCGGATGCGGGTGGCCGCCTCGCTCGGGTCCGGGTCCGCCGAGCCGATCGCCAGCCCGATCAGGACGCCGCAGAGGAGGCCGGCCACTCCCGCCCCCAGCGCCAGCGGCCAGCGGGGCTTGGGCGGGCGATAGATCGCCACGTCAGTCGCGCGAGAGAAGCGCCACCACGGGCTCGTCGTGCGCGAGCGCGCACTCCGCAAGGGCGGCCTGAAGCGCCGCGTCCGGAGACGAGATGAGGGTCAGGTCGACGACGCGCGCGCCCCTCACGATCCGCAATGCGGGAGCGACCGTCACCGGGCCGAAGTGCCGCACCAGCGTGGGGACGCTCTGCTCGATCGCCGCGGCGACCTCCGCCCCCGTGCCGGTGAGGACCCGGCCGCGTCCCTCTACGACGATCGCGCCGTGCCGGTCCGCGACCGCAAACGATCGCCGGCCGTCGGTGTCGTCGACGAAGACGGAGTAGAACGCGTTGGACGCCACCGATCGCGCGCGGGGCCCAAGCGCAGCGCGCGCGCTGTCCTCGGGGAGCGCGCCGTTACCCGCGTGCGGATCGAAGGCCTCGAGCGCAGCCGAGCCAAACGCTGTCACCCGCAGAGCGCCGCGCTCGGGCACTGCCTCGCTCTCGACCTGGATGGAATGGGGAGCGGCTCCCGCTTCGATCACGGCCTCCTCGGCCTCACGGTGAAGGCCGGCCACGGCTTCGGCGGTCGCGCGCGGAAGCGTTCGCTCGACCTCGATCCGCACGAGCGACAACGCATCGCCCACGGACGAGATCACCTCGGCTTCATGCGGGATCGTCCACGGCCACCCGACCGCGCGTCCGAGCTCGGGGATCAACGCGCCGGCGCCTCCACCCAGGCCGACGATCTGAGGATGCGCGAGCCCTTGCTCGGCCGCGGCCTCGCCGA